>CAZTLH010000087.1:0-9313 GCA_964614335.1 uncultured Gammaproteobacteria bacterium | reverse complement strand
TGTATAAAAGTGGGGTCATCGGCTGCAGTTAGCTATTTTTTCAGCTATGGAGTATGGTTCCATCTATCCATATCCGCTGATACAATGAGTTTCAGCATTTTCGGATTCTTGAAAAATTACGCGAAGGAAGGGCAGGTAGCACAATAATCAAAACATGCGAGATTCTGTAAATCAAACGAACAATAGGACAAACAGGGCTGTAATTGCCCTGCGCAGTATTGTAATCGCTATCATTTTCTCTATGATCTGCCAGGGGATTAAACTGCAAACCGAAGCGTGACCATGACACAAACCGATTTCAAGACACAGCCTGCTACTGCCTGGGATTACATTCCCCGTCCCGGGATCGAGCAGTTGTTGCAAGGTGCAATAACAAGAAACCTGCTGTTTATCAACGCACCGGCCGGAGCCGGCAAGAGCAGTTTTATTGCCAATCATGTGACGACCTCCGTCAATTGTTATAGCTGGTACAACCTGGGTCAGGAAGACGATGATCCCGGCCTGTTTCTGACAACCCTGCATCGTGCCATTGCCCGGACACTCGCTACCGAAATTCCATTCCCACCCTTTGCAGCGAATTTTCTGCCGACCATCGAAGTTTATGCACGACGTCTGTTCGAAATTCTGCTGTCCGCACTGGGACCGGGTGCTGTGCTGGTGTTTGATGATTATCATCATATTGGTCTGGAATCTGCAGCCAACCGGCTGTTGCTTTTGATGGCCAATATGCTCGGAACTAAACAGTCCATGATTGTCATCAGCCGCACCCCGGTCACCTTCGCCGGGGTCAACTGGGCTTTTGAAGAACGGATATTGCGTCTGGACTGGAGTCATTTTCGTTTATCACAACAGGAGCTTGCCGGATTTCTGGAAAGAGAGAGTGGGGTGCCGGCCAATCCGGACCGGTTGGCGCAATTGGAGCGTCTCAGTAATGGTCGTATCTCCAGTTTGCTGTTGTATCGTGACCGGGACGAGTCGATCACCGTGCTACCGGAAAATATGGATCCGGTGGCCATCGTCGGCCAGACGCTGGGTCTAGAAGTGAACCAATGGGAAACATTATGCCGTCTGGCCGAATTTCCTGAAATCACAACCTCTGTGATCGAAGCGCTGGTTCTCGACCCGGCAATCATTGGGACCCTGCAGACACTCGCCGAGCAGGGCAAACTGGTCGCCAGACTGCAGGGTGGCCGGGGCGGTTACCGGCTGCATGATTTGTTACGGGATTATCTGCGCCGGGAGATACGTAATCGGCTTGCGGTCGGTGAGCTGGAAAGACATTTGCAAAAGGTGGCAGAACTTCTGCTGAGCATGGGGCATGATGATGAAGCCATCCGGATTCTCGGTGCACAGCAGGCCTTGCCCGGCATCACAAAGCTCATCCGGCAACGGGCACACAGCTGGCTGCGACAGGGGCGTTATCTCACTCTCAGACGGGCATTGATACTGTTGCAGGACAGTGAATATGAACACAACCCCTGGATTCTTTTTTTTCAGGGCGCAATGTGCAAATTCCTGCAGGCATCAAAAGCACTGGCATTATTCCAGCAGGCCCTGACCGGTTTTCAGGCGGTCGGTGACCGTAATGGTGAGAAACTGGCGCTGGGTGAGTTACTCGATACCATCCAGTATTATGGTGAGGATTTTAATCTGGCCACACCCTTGCTCGAGCAGGCCCAAGCCTTGATCGATACGATTGTGCCACAACAGGTGAGTACCGCCGATGTGCTGCTGGCAGGGTATGCCGGTGTCATGTATCTGCTGCACCAGGATGAGGCCATTCGCTCGCGAGATTGTCTGGTACTGGCGGCAAAGCTGGCTCGTGGACTGGAGGGTTTTTCCCTGTTCGCCAGCTATATCAATATCTACCGTGCCATAGCCTGTGATACCACGGGCGATTTTCTCGAAGCCGAACAGGCCTTTGAAGAGGCCGAAATCCTGTATGCGGCAAGCCCTGAACATCCTCCGCACCGCTTTATGTACAATTTTCTGGCCACGATTCACGAAACCTTCGCCGGTCGTTTTCAGGCCAGTCTCCAGCGCGGGCAGGAGACCCTCCGTTATAGTCAGACCTGGGGTCTGCAACACCAGGATGAACATGTGCTCTCGCGGGTGATCGAAAACTGGTTGGCCCTGGATCAGATTGAGCCGACCCGGGTGCTATTTGACAGGCTTGAAACCATTCCTCATCGTTCTACTTTTTCCCGGGCGGTTAGTCTACAGATCGAAGCCCACCGCGGATTGCTGGAAGTGCAGCCTTATCAGGCGCTGCAGGTCGCCAGACGTTCGGTTGAATTGCTGCAGCAGATCGGTGCCGGTGTCTTTCTGGAGTCCATACGTACCTTGCTGGCGATGACACTGACCGAGCTTGGCGAATACCCTGAAGCTGAACAATTGCTGCAACAGGCGATCACTTCGGCACAGACCCGGGGTAATCGTCTGCGTCAATTCTCGGCCGGAATGTATCTGGCCTGGTTGTATTATCGTCAGGGCCGTCCACAGCAGCTGCGGCGGGTACTGGTTGAAACCCTGGCGGCAGGTCGTGAACATGGTTTTCTCAGTACCTATTACTGGCAACCCCAACGCATGGCCCGGCTGCTGTCTTGTGCTCTGGAAACCGGTATCGAACCTGACTATGCCAACGGCTTGATTGCCTACCATCAGTTGACAGCACCGACGGATGTCTTCAGCGAGCACGGATGGCCCTGGCGGGTCCGGATCTATACGCTTGGAGAAATGCGGGTGGTCATCGACGACCAGCGGCTTACCTCACATGACTGGCAGGGCGGCAAGACCTTGAGCCTGTTCTTGCTGCTGTTGGTCGAGGGGGGCACCCAGGTTCCGGTTGAGCGGGTACTGGATGCCTTGTGGCCGGAATCGGAAGGGGACAAGGCCAGGCAGAACCTCGAATTCACCGTGCGCAGGTTGCGCAAGGTTTTGCGACTGCCCGGTGACGATGCATCACTGGTACAACGCAAAGCCGAGCGTATCAGTCTGGATACCCGTTATTGCTGGATCGATCTGACAGCCTTTGAAGCCAGCCTCCAATACAGCGAGGCGGTGCCGGCCGGTAAGGCTGTCGCTGCCAGGCAACTGGCCTTGAATCTGTATCAGGGAAAGTTGCTGCCCGGGCGAGAAGACACCTGGCTGGTCAATCGCCGGTTTCAATGGCGTCAGCGTTATCTGGCGGCTGTCGAACAGCAGGCGGTACCACTCCAGAGTGGGAGCCACTGGCAGGAATTGATTGCCTTATATCGCCAGGCGACGATTGTCGAACCGGCGATGATCGCCCTGCAGGCCGGTTTGATGGCCGCCCTGGTGGCTGATGAGCAGTTTCATGAAGCGATCACGGTCTACCGCCATGTCCGGGACCAGGCCAAAACCGGACAGGCAGCAAAGCCTTCCGGCAAAATGCAGCAACTGTATCAGCGAATCAAGACCGACGGCTGATCGCCACGGTCTGTGGTGAGACGGTTCACGGCATCACCGGATCCGGTCGAGCCACACGCTTGCCTGTATTTTCGTACGTGTACTGCGACTACTCTGACCTGTTTGCTTATAAGACTTGCGGTCAGGGTGCAGTGGGCACTGAGAAAAATCAAAATCACAATAAAAAAATAATAAATCTTGGCCTTTTTTCCGGGTTTCTCGGTTTTTTCTCGCCTGACGTATGTTATTTTCAGATCATCGGGTGTTGTCGTAACAATCGACGACGGCATTTGTGGACAAGGAATCGCGGACGATATAGAGGTATAGCGTGCATTGTTAGCATCAATGGGCAAAGGGTTTGGACCACAAGGCCATGAATACTTCGAATTCAGGCCGATGAGGCGTAGTCAAACAGGGTTCACAACACAATCTGGAGGGTAACAATGAAACAGACAACGGGCAAGTTGGTGGCGACGATAGTTTTGATGGTGGGTATATGGCCTGTTGCGCAGGCTAAAAGTGTACATATATCGAAGGTCATCATCGCCGATGTGCATGTAACGAATCCAGATCCGAGGATGAAAACCTTCAGAGTGTCATGCAGTTCATACGAGACAAAGGCAGAAAGCAAACTAATATACGCGCCTTTTCAGGAGAGAAATCTTGAAATTGTTTTTTCAAAACAAGATGCAGCACAAGGCATCCGCAGACTCAAATGTAATTTTTCCATCACTTCAGTAGATGGTAAAAGCGTTGGCGGGGCTAGCAAAAACATGACGGATGATCTCTATAAGGCTGTGGATTGCAAACCTAAGTTTGCTCCTAGCGGTGAATGTAATGCTCTCATAGAATTTTGATGATTATCGTGAACC
This sequence comes from uncultured Gammaproteobacteria bacterium, assembly GCA_964614335.1. Lineage (GTDB taxonomy): Bacteria > Pseudomonadota > Gammaproteobacteria > Arenicellales > DRJH01 > DRJH01. Next base: position 5,012 of record CAZTLH010000087.1, on the reverse strand, counting down.
TGCAGGGCTTATTGAAAGGTTGATGAAGTCGCTTTGTTTTGGCAATGGGCTGTACAAATTGCAATGAGATATGTGTAATCACCAGGCTTCGTCTCTGTCAGCTTGCTCCATGCAGTTTGCAGTGACTACTCAATCTGGTTGGCCAGATTCCAATCGAATTGCTCCACAGCTTTGATCCGTATACTGGTCTGGGAATCCCGGTCACTTGCCGAACTGGCTGAAATATAAAGTCTGGCAAACACAATACAGCCGATCAGGTTGAGCCTGCGGCGGCTGGAGCCGCATACAAATACACGATCGTAGACAAAGCGATGATGGGAAAACTAATCACTGGGTGGTGACAGGTTGCTGTTGTCAAAAAGAGGGAGGAGGAGCATGTGTTCAACCAGCAAGTGGTAGCAACGACCGGGCCTCAGCGGCACCACGACCGGAATCGGTCAGTGGTATACGGGCAGACCGCCGGGCTGCTGGCCGTGGTCACGATGCTGTTGCCAACCGTCCCGGCGCAAGCGCTCGAACTTGGCCCGACCTCGGGTGGTCGGCACCAGCCGATGGATTCGCTGCAGGTGCTGCTGACCGGGGAAAAGCCGCAACAGCTGCTGTTTGAACTCGATGGTCTGGATGTCACAGCCCTGGCCCGGTTTCACCCCGGTCAGGCCGTACTGCATCCCAGCCAGCAATTGGCCACCGGAGGTCACCATCTGACTGTCTATCGTCTGGTCGGGGAGACCCTGCACAAATTACGCGACCTGCCCTTCCAGGTCACCGCTGCACCCGGTTTTGCTCTGGCCAATGTGGATATACAAGCCACATTGAATGTTTCCTATCCAGCGCTCCGTCAGGGCCCGGCCCATGCCCAGGCACAAACTGGCTGGCAGTCCGATGGAGCAGCCAATATCAACGGCAAATGGGGCCACCGGGACTGGGAAGTGGGGGCCAATGCCAATGTTTTTTTTGATACCCTGCGTGGGCGTTCAAGCGGATTTTCCGGCGGTGGCGAGCAGTCAGTCGCCGATCTCGGAGATTTTCTAATCCAGGCCAAAAAAGGCAATCTGTCCGGAAAGATTGGTCATCATGATGTCGGTGAACAGGGCCTGGTATCGCATAGCTTTCATCGTCGCGGGATTTCGATCGGTTGGCAGACCCGCAACAAACGCTATGGCGCCACCGGGTTTGCCTTTAGTTCCGAACCGGTCAGCGGTTTTCGCCACGGCCTGGGTGTTGGCAGCAAACGAACCCGTGTTACCGGCACGACGGCAACCCTCAAACCCTTTGCCGCCGGTGCGGAGGCCACCACCGTCAACCTGACCTGGATCGATGGCCAGACCCAGGGTCTTAGAACCTCATCGATTGTCCAGGACAACCGCATCAAGGGCGGGAATGCCGTCGGTCTCGAAGCGACCCGGGGATTCTTCCATAACCGGCTCAAACTGCGCGGTGAATGGGCCGGTTCACACTATGATTTTGCTGGTCAGCAGAGCGGGCAGTCAGCCACCCCGGATGATGCTCGGGTGATTGCCGTTAAATATCAGCCGATTGTGGCAGACTATGCCAACCACCAGAGCCAGTCACTGGAGCTGGGGCTTGATCAGCGTCATATCGGCACCTTTTTCCGCAGTTTGGCCAACCCTGGCTTGCCCGCCGATCTGGACAGCAGTCGTGGTTATGCGCAATACAGCAACCACGGGGCAGTGCTGCAGGTTACTGTCGAAAAACAAAACAATAACAGTGGTGATTCGCCGTTGTTGGCGACCATCGAAACCCTGCTCAAATCGGTGACCGCCAGCTACAGTCCGCTTTATCTGGATGGGGGAAAGCCCGGTTTTCTGGGGCGGCCCAGTTTTGGGGCAAGCTGGAGCGAATCGACACAGAAGTCACAATACACCCCGCCCAATTATCCCTTGAAACTGGACACCAGCACTACCCAAACAACCCTGTTCAGCAGTTTTTCCCATACTCGCTGGGACTGGAATATCAACCTGTCCCGTGGTGAGATCAGTGATGCCCTGGGCACCGTTGCGGGCAGCAAAAACACCTTGCTGGGTTTGGGTTTAAACTTGCGTCCGGGCCGCGCTACCCAGTTGGGTGGGCAATGGCAATACAGCCGCCAGACCAGCGACCTTGGTGCGGCTACCGATCAGTATCTGGTGAATCTGAATCTGTCGACGGAATTGATACCCAAAAAACTTGCCGCGAATGGACGCTTCTCCTGGAACGAGCAGAAGTCGGACGCTGTGGTGCAAAGTCGTAGTGCGACCATGGACCTGGGTTTGAGCTGGATCGCGCTAGCCGCCAGACCGAAAAGAGCCGGCCTGACGCTGTGGTTGCGTGGGCAATACAACCAGCAGCATAGCTCGCAGGCAACGACGACCCCGGAAAATTCGTATCAGGCGCTATTGGGTCTGACCATGGAATACCAGAAATAGGGTGAAAAAATGACCCAAAAGACCGCCCCGAAAGCCGGCAAGAACGAAGCCCCTGTCATAACACAGCAAAACCCCGCTGCACCTGCAGCCAGGAGAAACCACGGTGGTGGAATTCGCAGCCGGCTGCAGGGTTGGCGACTTTCACTGCTGGCAGTCTTGGCGGGATGTATGCTGGCCACCACCGCCCCGGCGGCTTTGTTACGTGTGGAGCTGGGATTTGTCGACGGCAGCAAACAGATCAGTGTAGAACAGGATGCCGAACTGCGGGCCCGGGCCGAATTAACCCTCCAGCAACCGACCCTGATCCGTGGTCAGTGGGAATTCAGCGGACCATTGTCAGCAGGCAACTTTGAGGTATTGAAGCTGGTACAACGAATGGCAGGGGGCAGTGGAACTATGACCCTGTTGAGTCCGTTATTGCCCACCAGCATGAACGGAAGCTATCGAATCCGCCTGTGTCTGCAACCGCCCTGCGACCAGGTAACCGAACTCCGTTATGCTGTTTTTCCGCCCAGATAAGCTGATGCAGCGAGCACGACATCAGGGGTTGATATGGCTGCTGGTCGGCGGGTTGCTGCTGGGGTTTGTCTCCGTGGTACAGGGGCAGGCTGCACCAACTGTTGATGCAACCATTAGTGATTCTACTCCACAGTCAGGTGATTCGGTAACAGTGACCTATACCACCGATGAGCCGATTGAGTTGCAGGCAGGTGGTAAGTTCATTGGGCCGCAACCGAGTCTTGCTGAAACTAATGTAAGTGCTGTAATTCTGGCTATACCAAGCCCACTGTCTACCCCGGTAACAGGTACTGCAACAGGTACAGAAACATTAATGATACCAACCACCTTGGCACCAGGGATCTATATTTACGAAAGACATCTTCTGTCTTGCCCTGATGGATGCGACTTCGGAATAAGTTATCCGATTAGTGTGATTTTCACAATTCCGGCGCCAACACCGACGCCGACACCAGTTCCAACGCCGGTTCCGACCCCAATACCCACACCCGTCTATACCGACTCTCAATTGCTGGATGTCAGTGTCATCCCGTCGATTTCTACAGCCTCGCAAGGTCAGCCATTAACCCTGCCATTGAACTGGAGAGTGACCACAAGTGTCGGTGGCCTGATCAATCCGGTGACGGTTTTATCAGAGAATGGTGTATTAAATGATCGAAAGAAAGGCCTTCGCCTGGAGCGGACGAATGTTTCCGGAACCGTAATCATACCGGAAATTCTGCTCATCACCCCGGATGAGATCAATCTGGCACTGGATGCCGGTCTGGAGGAAATGGTTTTTAGTCGTGAATTTGTTGTGGGCAATGTACGCAAATCGGCAGAGGTTACCATTTCTCTCAATGCCTCTTATCTCTCGGGGGTCACGGTGATCAGCGGTGTGCTGACGGTGACACTGGATCTGCCCAGTGTTGTGCCATTGATCTGGACCTATCGGGTGTCCCAGACGGGTAGTCCCGCGAGTCTGGATATCCGCTCGGATCGGGGTATATTTTCGGATCCGGGTGGTACGGTGCTGGGGGAATTCGGACAACCGATGGGTCTACAACGCCGGATGGTCAGCGGGGTGTTCTCGGAGACGGTTGCCGTTTCCGCCGCCATGACCCACCAGGCCTTCAAAAATGGTTATAACAGCCTGTTGTTGAGCAGAGAATTTAGTGATGGCAAAAACATCGTCACAGGAACGGCCACCTTGCAGATCACAGGGCCCGGTGCCGATGGCAAGCTGCGTGGTTCCTATCTGGATCTGGCCTTCGAGGGCGGTTCGACAGACAAGACGGTGACTGCAGAAGATGCGCTACGGGCGGTAGCTGAGCTGACCAGTAATGGTGTTGGCAGGGTGCAGGCGCAATGGCAGATTGCCAGACCGCCGTTTGCCCGAATTAATCCGGTATTTACCACCATGAAATTGATCCAGGATGTGGTGGCGGGGAATGTACAGAAGCACTACACCAGCCCGAAACTGCCGGTCGATGAGCCGGGGGTATATCTGGTCCGTCTGGAGATGACCAGTCCGGGTGTCGATCGAATCCCGGTGATACGTTACCGGGTGATCAAAAGTGGCCGTCATTACCGGATTCAGTTACTGGGGCCGCCGGGTGGTTTTCAGGTTCAATCGAGGAATGCCTTTAGCTGGTTAACCCAACCGCGGGCGGAGAACTCGACACTGCAGATATTTCCGGCAGATGCTTTTACCCAAAGCTGTGATATTGGTGTGGATGAAGAACCATTGACCGGAGTTGCGCTCGGAATTGGCAGTGGCAGTACGCTGATCAGCCCGATTGTAATCAGCAAGCTGGAATTAGGTGAGCGATATTGCTGGCGGGTGCAAGCATTGCAAAATGGCCGGGTTGTTGCCAGCAGTGATAGTCGGAATTTCTTGTGGCTGGGAAATATTGGAATTTTACAAAGGGAACAGACTCTTTCGCCTTTTGAGCTGGAAATCAACGGCAGGGAGAAGGCAGCTGGTCAACGTGTTATTCATATCCCTGAGCTGAGTTTCGAAGGAGTTGGCAAGAAAGGTGCGAAGGTATTTCATATCCTCAAACAAATTGGCTCCCTGAGCAGTGA
>CAZTLH010000086.1:0-9338 GCA_964614335.1 uncultured Gammaproteobacteria bacterium | reverse complement strand
CAGTGCCTGCTCACAAACCGGATGGTAGCGCTCAATACTTTCCGCAATCGAAGCATTGATATTCTTTTGTGAGAAGCTTTCAGAGGCAGCAGCAAATATGGCGATTTCGTCGACACCACATTCCAGTGCCCGCTCCAGACCCTTTAGATTTGGGACCAGGACCGGATAACGAAGACCGGGACGTTTTTCGATCCCTCGCATCACGGTATCGCTGTCGGCCATGGCCGGAACCCATTTTGGGGAAACAAAGGCTCCGGATTCGATGACGGCAAGACCGCTGCCAGCGAGACGATTGATGTACTCTATCCGGGTTCTGGCATCAACCGGGATAGCGGCATTTTGCAGACCGTCCCGGGGCCCAACCTCGACCAACGTGACCTGTTGCGGATAACGACTCATGTCGACTCTCCTTGAGCATCGGGGATTTGCAGACGTACCAGTTCGTCACCGTCTTCAACCAGATCATCGGGCGTGACCAGCACACGATCAACCTGGCCGGCTTGTTGGGCGCGGATGCTGTGTTCCATTTTCATGGCCTCGAGAACAATCAGGACCTGGCCGGCTTCAACCACGTCATCGGCAGCGACCTCGACCCGCATCACCCGGCCGGTCATGGGTGCACGAATGCCGTTGCCGGCAGCCTCACTGGCGATTTCTGCTGCTGGGCCGGGATCGAGGATAAAATCTGTCTTCAATCCACGGTGCCACACTTTCAGGTCATCATTGCGCAAATACCAGGAAAAACATTCGGTGCCATATTCGGTGTGAACGGTTAGCCGCGACTCGTTGCCAGACCAACGCACGTCTATGGGCTCGCCAGCTACGGTCAGGACAAAACCGTCCAGGTTTTTTTGTGCCAGCACGGTGGCCTTTACCGGTCCGATAAACTCGAGCGCTTGTTGATGAGGTAAATTCAGACGCCAGCCATCACCGGCTTGCCAGGGGCCCTGCACTGCATAACCGGCTCGGGTTTGTTGCTGGTCCTGTAACAGCGCGACCGCCGCCATGACCCAATCCATCGTGGACGGTTGCCGTGCTGCGGCCAGGGTCTCGAGCTGTTGTTCCAGAAAGAACGTCGAAACCGGACCCTGTCGCAAGCTGGCGTGTTGACTCAGGGCGTATAGCAGGGCGCGATTATTGGCCGGGCCACTGACCCGGGTTTGTTGCAGACAATGACGTAATCGTTGCCAGGCCTGATCACGGGTCTGGTCGTGGGTGATCAGCTTGGCTATCATGCCATCATAAAACAGGCCCAGGGTGTCGCCCTGACGATAACCACTGTCGATGCGTGTATGCTGGTCCGGTTCGGGGAATACCAGAACATCAAAGTGGCCGGAGGAGGGGGTGAAGTTTCGTTGTGGATCCTCGGCATACAGACGTGCTTCCACGGCATGACCCAGACAGGGGATCTGATCCTGACGCCAGGGCAGGGCTTCACCGGCAGCGACACGCAACTGCCATTCCACCAGATCAATCCCTGTGATCATTTCGGTGACCGGATGTTCAACCTGTAGCCGGGTATTCATTTCCAGGAAATAAAACTTTCCTTGCCGGTCGAGTAAAAACTCCACCGTACCCGCACCGCAGTATTGCACACTGCTGGCTGCGGTCACCGCCGCCGTGGTGATTGCAGCCCTTGTAGCTGGATCCAGACCGGGTGCGGGAGCTTCTTCAACAACTTTCTGATGACGGCGCTGGATGGAACAGTCACGTTCATGCAAATGCAGGCAATGACCCTGCTGATCCGCCAGAATCTGGACTTCAATATGGCGTGGCTGATCAAGGTATTTTTCCAGCACCATACGCCCATCACCGAAGGCCGACAAGGCTTCACTGCGTGCGGACTCCAATTCTGCAGCCAGCGCAGAAGGCTGATCGACACGACGCATCCCGCGACCACCACCACCACTGACCGCCTTGAGCAGTACCGGGTAACCAATCGTGTCTGCTGCCGATTGTAAAGCCGGCAATGTATCTTCCCCCTCATAGCCGGGAATCAAGGGTACAGATTGTTGCAACATCAGCATACGGGCTTCACGTTTCGAAGCCATCGCCTGCATGGCGGTTTTCGCCGGCCCGATAAAGATCAGTCCTGCGGCCTTACAGGCTTGTAATAGCTGCGGGTTTTCCGATAAAAAGCCATAACCGGGGTGAATCGCCTCGGCACCGGATTGTTTGGCGACCTCGATAATCGCATCAATATTCAGATAACTTTCATTGGCCGCCGCAGCACCGATACAGAATGCCTGGTCCGCCATACTGACATGTAGAGCCTCGACATCGGCTTGTGAATACACAGCGATACATTCAATCCCCAGGCGGTGGGCCGTGCGGATGATCCGGCAGGCGATTTCACCGCGGTTGGCAATCAACAGACGCTGGAACATCACTGTCCTCCACAATAACGGGATTCAATCATGATATCCATGGCGCCCGGGTTTTGTCCAGAAAGGCCAATAAACCGGCCTGACCTTCATTGGACACCCGCAGGCTGGCGATGCGTTGTGCCGTTTCCTGCAACAGGTTCTCATCCAGTGTGGCTTGTTGCACATCGGCAACCAGTCTTTTGGCGGCCAGCAGTGCCTGCGGTCCGCCCAGTGCAATCTGGTCGGCCAGATTTGTAACCCGGGTATCGAGCTCATCGGCATGACAAACTTCATGCACCAGTTGTACGGCAACCGCCTGACGGGCACTGATGCGTTCGGCAGTGAGGAATAAACGACGGGCCCACCGAGGACCAATGGCCTCGATGACAAAGGGACTGATGACCGCCGGTATCAGTCCCAGACGGACTTCAGAGAGGGCAAATACCGCCCGCTCACTGGCGATGGCGATATCACAGCAGGCGACCAGACCGACACCCCCACCGATGGCAGCACCCTGCACCCGGGCGATGGTCGGTTTTGAAAAATGGCTCAGTTCGTACATCAGCCTGGCCAACTGCCGGGCATCCTGTAGATTTTCTTCTTCACTGTATGTGGCCATACGACGCATCCAGTTCAGATCCGCTCCGGCCGAGAAACTGCGACCGTTGCCGGCAATCACCAACACACGTACCGTATCGTCGTCGGCCAGCTGGGCCAATGCTTCGAGGAAGGAGGCAATCAGTTCATCATCAAATGCGTTATGAATATCTGGGCGATTGAGCGTCAGGCAGGCTGTCGTACCTGCACGAGAGAGCAATAATTTTTCAGTGGTCATAAGGTTCGATTCGCTGTCAATAGTGGTCTACATTCTGAAAAGACCAAAACGGGTTTCCGGTATCGGTGCATTCAGGGCAGCGGTAATGGCCAATCCCAGTGTTCTGCGTGTTTCTACAGGATTGATAATACCGTCGTCCCAGAGCCGGGCACTGGCGTAATAAGGATGACCCTGGTGTTCATATTGGTCGAGTATCGGTTGTTTGAATTGTGCCTCTTCCTCGGCTGACCATTGCTCACCATGAGCCTCCATACGATCACGCCGCACCTGGGCCAGGACACCGGCAGCCTGTTCGCCACCCATAACGGAAATTCGGGCGTTCGGCCACATCCATAGAAAACGCGGGTTGTAGGCGCGTCCACACATGCCATAGTTGCCGGCACCAAAACTGCCACCGATGATGACCGTAAATTTGGGTACTGCAGCACAGGCGACAGCCGTTACCAGCTTGGCCCCGTCGCGGGCGATACCACCGGCTTCATACTTGCGTCCAACCATGAAACCCGTCACATTCTGCAAAAAGATCAGTGGTATACGGCGCTGACAACACAATTCGATGAAATGAGCGCCTTTCAGCGCAGATTCCGAAAACAAAATGCCATTGTTGGCCAGAATGCCGACCGGATGCCCCCAGATACGGGAAAAACCACAGACAAGGGTTTTGCCGTAACGGGCCTTGAATTCAAAAAAATCGCTGCCGTCAACGACCCGGGCGATGACTTCGCGGACATCATAGGGTTGTCGGATATCGACCGGCACCACACTGAACAGGTCTTCGGCTGGATAACGGGGGGATACGGTGTCGGTCAGTGACAAGGGGTTGGCAAGTGCAGGCGGCAGACTGGCCACGATCTTGCGCGCCAGTTGCAGGGCATGTGGTTCATTCTCGGCCAGATGATCGGCGACCCCGGAGATCCGGGTGTGTACATCGGCACCACCAAGCTCCTCGCTGGTGACGATTGCGCCTGTGGCCGCCTTGACCAGTGGCGGGCCACCAAGAAATATTGTTCCCTGTTCCTTGACGATAATGGTTTCATCCGCCATAGCCGGAACATAGGCGCCGCCGGCCGTACAGGAACCCATAACCACCGCAATCTGGGCTATCCCCATGGCCGACAAGTTGGCCTGGTTGAAAAAAATGCGTCCAAAATGATCGCGATCCGGAAATACCTGGTCCTGTTCCGGCAGAAAGGCACCACCGGAGTCGACCAGATAAACACAAGGCAGATGAGTGGCAGCGGCAATTTCCTGTGCCCGCAGGTGTTTTTTAACCGTCAGGGGATAATAGGTGCCACCCTTTACCGTGGGATCATTTACGACCACCATACACTGGCGATCATGAATCAGGCCGACACCGGTGATGATGCCGGCGGCAGGCACCGGGTCCTTGTAAACCTCGTGTCCAGCGAGTTGTGACAGCTCCAGAAAGGGCGAACCGGGATCGAGTAACAGGTCGAGTCGTTGCCGTGGCAACAACCGCCCGCGCTGCAGGTGCAATTTGCGTGCACGTTCACTGCCACCAGCTGCGATATTGCCAACCGTCTGTTCCAGGGCGGACAGCAACGATTGCCAGTTTTCCTGGTTTTGGATCATATCCGGATCCGGCGGCAGACATTTGTGACCGATAACCGACATAAGATGCTCCGTGATTACCAGCCGCCGGTTTCCAGCCAGCGATCCAGGTCCCGCAGTCGATCTGCGCCCCAAAAGGGTTCGCCGTCGACAATGAAAAAGGGAGAACCGAATACGCCTTTTGCCATGGCGTCAGCGGTGGCCTGTCGCAATCGATCCTTCAGTTCCTGACCTGTTAACGCAGCTTCCAGTGCCTCCTCGTCAAGCCCTTGTTGTCGACAGATTTCCAGGACAACGGGTGTTCGGGAAATATTGTGGTTTTCGGCAAAATAGGCGTGATAGAGCGCAAGCGCCAGTTGTTTGGCTGCCTCAGGGTTTTGTTGCTGCAGCCAGTAACAGGCTCGGGCAGCCGTTACCGTGGGTATCGGAAAGGGGTCGGGCAGGACAAAGTCAATCTTCAGACGCCGGCAGCAGCGTTCTATGTCGTGCAGGGAATATTCTCCCATCAACGGCACCTGGGCCAGTGGTCTGTGACCCGTTTGTTTGAGGATGGGTCCTAAAAGAATAGGCCACCAGTTGACCTCGCGCCCATGACGACTGGCAACAGATTCGATACCCTGGGCCCCGATATAGCCGTAGGGAGAAGAAAGATCAAAATAGAATTCAATAGCTTTCACATCACTGTTCATGTTATATCTTCCATAATCCATGCCTTGTCAAGGTTGATATCGATGGGCAATGCTAGCTGGCATTGCCCATCGATGCGGGAGCTGGGGTCTCGCTCTAGATCAATTCAATACCGACTGCTGTGGCTTCACCACCACCAATACACAAGGCCGCGACACCACGTTGTTTATTGTAGCGGCGCAGTGCATGCAGCAGGGTGACGATGATACGGGCCCCGGAACAACCCAGCGGGTGGCCCAGTGCGCAGGCACCGCCATGCACATTGACCTTGTCATGTGGCAGTTTCAGATCGTGCATGCCGGCCATGGTCACCACGGCAAAGGCTTCATTGATTTCAAAAAGATCGACTGAGTCGGTGGTCCAGGACAGTTTTTCCAGCAAGCCGTTCATGGCACCGACCGGTGCGGTGGTAAACCAGGCCGGCTCCTGCGAAAAAGTGTGATGACCGACGATACGGGCCAGTGGTGTAAGCTTGCGCCGTACCGCCTCAGACTGACGCATCAGTACCAGGGCTGCACCACCATCCGAGATTGAACTGGAATTGGCGGCCGTCACCGTGCCGTCTTTGCGAAAGGCCGGTCGCAGCTGCGGGATTTTATCGATTTTTGCTTTCAAGGGCTGCTCATCGGTATCGACCACGGTTTCGCCTTTGCGTGATTTGATCTTTACTGCCGTGATTTCATCCGCAAAAGCGCCGCTTTTGATGGCCTGCTGGGCCCGTTTGACGGACTCTATGGAGAAATTATCCTGATCTTCACGGCTAAAACCATAGTGTTCTGCGGTATCTTCGGCGAAACAGCCCATCAACTGGCCTTTATCGTAGGCATCTTCCAGGCCGTCAAAAAACATGTGGTCGAGAATCTTCTGATGACCCATGCGCAGCCCCTGGCGGGCTTTTGGCATTATATACGGTGCATTGCTCATGCTTTCCATGCCACCGGCCACCATAATCCGGTTACTGCCGGCTAATAACAGATCGTTGGCCAACATCGTGGCCTTCATGGCCGATCCGCAAACCTTGTTAATGGTGGTACAGCCAGCAGAATAAGGCAGCCCGGCACCCAGAGCGGCCTGTCTGGCCGGGGCCTGACCCAAACCGGCAGGCAACACACAACCCATAATGACTTCGTCGACATCGGCCGGTTCAATCCCACTGTCAGCGACGACAGCGGCAATTGCAGCCGAGCCCAGGGCTGTGGCGGCGACAGCCTGCAGATCACCCTGAAAACCGCCTAATGGCGTTCGTTTGGCAGCGGTGATGACAACGGGATCTTCAATCATGTTAAAACTCCATATTAATTAATTATAACAATAGACTATATGATTATTCATATAATCAAGATTAACTGCTTTCCTGAAACAATTCACGACCGATCAGCATCCGTCTGATTTCACTGGTACCGGCACCGATTTCATACAGCTTGGCATCACGTAGCAATCTTCCGGTGGGGAATTCATTGGTATAACCCACGCCGCCGAGCGCCTGAATCGCTTCCAGAGCCATCCAGGTGGCTTTTTCCGCTGCATACAAGATGGCACCTGCAGCATCCTTGCGGGTGGTTTCATTGCGATCACAAGCCTGGGCTACAGCATAAACATAGGCCCGACAGGCATTCATGGTCGTGTACATGTCGGCGATTTTCGCCTGCATGAGCTGGAATTCACCGATGGCACGTCCAAACTGGTGTCGTTCGTGTAAATACGGCACGACCACATCGAGACAGGCCTGCATAATGCCCAGTGGCCCGCCAGCGAGTACCGTACGTTCATAATCCAGACCACTCATCAAGACCTTAACGCCTTCGTCGACCTGGCCCAATATATTCTCTGCAGGTACCTTGCAATCTACAAACACCAGTTCACAGGTATTGGAACCGCGCATCCCCAGCTTGTCGAGTTTCTGGGCGGTGGAAAATCCGGCGAAACCCTTTTCAATCAGGAATGCGGTTATGCCATGAGAACCGGCATCCGGCCGGGTCTTGGCATAGACTACCAGTACATCGGCATTTGGACCATTGGTGATCCACATTTTGTTGCCATTGAGAACATAATGGTCACCTTGTTTATCGGCACGGGTACGCATACCGACCACATCCGAACCGGCGCCCGTTTCACTCATGGCCAGGGCACCAACCGATTTGCCGTCGATGAGTCCTGGCAGATAACGTTGTTTCTGGTCTGCTGTACCGTTGCGAAAAATCTGGTTCACACACAAATTGGAATGCGCACCATAGGATAGCCCGACCGCAGCCGAGGCCCGGCTGATTTCTTCCATGGCAATGACGTGCTGCAAATAACCCATGCCACTGCCACCGAGGCTTTCATCGGAAACCGTGATTCCCAACAGCCCCATGGCCCCAAATTTTTTCCATAAATCCGCCGGAAAATTATTATCAATGTCGATCTGCGCAGCCCGTGGCGCGATTTCCTTGTCGGCAAACTGGCGTATGGAATCGCGCAACAGGTCCGTGGTCTCGCCATGATTAAACTGCAAACTCGGGTAGTTGCTCATTCTCAATACCTCGGTATAAAAAAAGGTGACAGGTCACATTCCGCATCAGGCCGGCAGACACATCAGGGTTTGGGTCATACTGGCGCAAAGTTTGTTCTTGCCGGCAGACACGGCGAATACATCCACCAGGGTGATGGTCAACGTGCGTCCGGCCTTGCGGACTGTGCCGCAAGCCAGCAGACGCTCGCCTTGTGCCGGTGCGATTAAATTGATTTTAAACTCCACCGTCAACACCCGACTGTTGGCGGGCATTAAACTGTAGGCGGCATAGCCACCGGCTGAATCGGCGATGGTGCTGGTGACACCGGCATGAAAAAAGCCGTCCTGCTGGCACAAGTCTTCACGATAGGGCAGGGCGATTTCACAATAACCCGGCTTTAACCCGCCCAACTGTGCCCCCAGTAATTCCATGATGGACTGTTTGGCAAAACTTTCCTGGATACGTGTCTGCCAGTCTGGATCCGTGATCCTGGCATCCTCGCCAGTTGTCAAAGTGCTGGTATTCTCAGTCACAGGATTTCTCCTCCAGTGCGGCCAATTGTTTTTTGCACCCGGATTCACTGCGGTTGAGTGCAGCCAGGGTCTGGTCGATATCGTGGCGTTGCTGGATCAGACGTTGTTTACGGTCGTGAATTTTTTCCAGAAAATAATGCAATTGTCCGATTTCACCGGATTCGGCATCATACATTGCGATCATTTCTTCAATTTCGATCAAGGTAAAACCCAAACGTTTGCCACGCAGAATCAGCTTTAAACGGACCTTGTCACGTAACTGATATACACGTTGCACACCATGGCGCTCGGGCTGGAGCAGACCCTGTTGTTCATAGTAGCGTATGGTGCGGGTCGTTAAACCGAATTCCTGCGCCAGATCCCCGATACTGAAATTGCTAACGGTGGATGGCAGTCTTTCTTCGTTTTGGCTGTTGGAAATTTGAGGGCTCATCTCGCAATGGCAGTATCTATGGTTTATATTGACGTTTACGTTAACGTCAATTTACCCGCTGTTCTGATGTTTGTAAAGTGCTATTTTTTGAAGTTCAGTCGTGCCCTATCATCAGCTACGATTCCAGTGACTACCATTTTTATTTGGCCGAAATCTGTAAGTGGCGTTGTACCAGATTTTTATTGGATTCCATGGATTCCATAAGTTAGTGTATTCATGATCATGCCAAGTATGGTCGATGACGATAAAATGCTGGGTTTTCTAAGCTACCGCGCAGCGGTTTAGTTCAAACGTCTAAATTAGCGGCAGTTTAGAGTGGCATGGCTTTAGCCCAAAGGAGAATCTTCACAGAATTTGCAGTACATGCGCCTGATTGATGAACAGTACATGAAAACCCCATTTTTTGGCTCTCGACAAATG
>CAZTLH010000085.1:0-9364 GCA_964614335.1 uncultured Gammaproteobacteria bacterium | reverse complement strand
ACTGAATAATGGTCGCCAGCGTGGTATAGGCTGTTCCGGAAGAATTCGGATTGGCCATCTGCACATGACCTTTGTAGACCGGTTTCAGGAGATCTTTCCAGCACGCCGGTACGGGTAAATTGGCTTTTTTCAACAATGTTTCGTTATAGCCATAACCCAGTGCACCGGAGTAAATGCCGATGGTCTTGTCGTGAGCTGACCCGGCCTGTTTCAAGGCCCAGGGCAACAACTGGGAGCGCATCGGTGACACATAGGCCACACTCAGATTTTCTTCCGCTGCCTGCAAATGTGGATCGCCCGTACCCCCCCACCAGACATCGCCTTTTGGGTTACGTGTCTCTGCCCGGACCAGAGCCAGTGTTTCGCCACTGCTACGTCGTGTCATATTGACCTTGATGCCACTAAACTTTTCAAATTCCCGAGCCATCAGCTGACACCAATCCTCCTGCGCACTGCAATAGAGATTGAGTTTGCCTTTGGCACTGGCCGTGGTCGTGAAGGCTCCTGCCATCAAACCTGCACTGATGGCCGTTGCCAGTAGCAATTTATGTGTTTTCATACATTTCTCCTCTGTTGTGATTATTGCCGCAGTATGTTCTGACACACCAGGCGTTATGCTTATTATGACATAATTTAATGGTCAATTGCCCCGCACAAACAGGTCAGTCCGATATACCAGACCCATTGTGGACAAGATCGTAGTTCTGGCGATATCCTATCTGGCAGTCTGTTCATTGCTCCATCGATGAAATATCGCCACAGCCACTTCACAATAATACCTGATTCTCTATTATGCGTGACGGGTAATAGTGGCATGCGTTAATTGCTGTGTTTTTTAAGGTATTTCAAATTCGTTGACTTTGCCTGTATTTATTGCTATACAAAGAATGATGATAATCACAATCAAATAATCATCTAATCTAATATATTATTGACAATATAGAATGCCCACCAAGAAATGATAACAAATTGCGTCTCATTTGGTCGCCAAACTGTCAAACGCAGACTGCGGGCCACCAAGATGATGCAGAGGACCCCCTTACACAGCCCGACTCACAAGTCAGTATGACGCTCAACACAAACCTGAGCTCTGGATATCATTAATCTCGGTTATTGGCAGTTTTCAGTAATCATACTGCTGGTCATTGTGGTCACCGCCCTGTTCGGTTGTATGTTGGCTCGCCATATTATCAAACGAAAGACTGCGGATCTGTTGACGAATGAAAAGAACTGGCAAGCCCTGATACGGCTTACTGACGAATTTGATGATATTGGCATTATTGTCCAACGAGATGGACATTACCTGTATGCCAACAAGCCATTATTGAAGCGTTTAAACATGTCTTCAGTGAAGGAAATTATAGGCATGCCCACGCTACATCATGTGAGCCCCGAAGTACGAAAAACCGTGTTCAACGAATTCAAGCGACTTTTTAAACAAGGCGGCAGTTATCATGCCAAGACTCTGTTTCACCAAGACTTTCGGGGTCAGGATTTCTATGAAGACAGTCGCTCCATACCTATCGATTACCAGGGAAACCCTGCAATACTGTCCGTCTCTCTGGATATCACCACGCAAAAAAAACAGAACTGGCATTACAGACCAGCGAACAACGTTTTCGCCAGTTTTATCTGGAATCCCCACTACCCTATCACTCACTTAATGCTGATGGTGCGATCATTGCGGTCAATCCTGCCTGGCTGGATATGCTGGGTTTTACCGAGGAGCAGGTCCTGAGTCAATCGTTCCCGGATTTTCTGCATGCAGATTGCAGGGACCTGTTTTTGAAGAATTTCGTTGCCTTGAAGAAATGGGGAAAGGTATCCAATCTTTATCTTCAAATACATAATAGCGAACAAAAAGCCGTAGATATCGAAATGAATGGACGCATCGGTGTTGACCTGAATAATAACTTCAAACAGGCCCATTGTGTCCTGCAGGATATCACTGGACGACTCGAACTCGAGGAAGAACTTAGACATCTGGCCACCACAGATGTATTAACCGGTCTATTCAATCGCCGTGCTTTTTTCGAGCAAGCAGAACAAGCATGCCTTGCCTGTACCCGGTAACCATCCGTATTCGGTCATGATGCTGGATATTGACCATTTCAAGTTGGTCAACGATACCCTCGGTCATCCTATAGGTGACCAGGTTTTAACTATGGTTGCCAGGGTAATCCTTCAATCCGTACGTGAAGTCGATATCGTCGGGCGAATTGGTGGTGAAGAGTTTGCTATATTGTTACCGGAAACTGATTTTACTGATGCTGCAGAAGTCGCAGAACGGATTCGAAGTGCCGTCGAAACCATTAGCGAAGGGGACGCAGAAGAATCACAGGTTTCAATCACCATGAGTATCGGTGTAGCTATGTCAAAGACGGCAACTGACAGTTTTGAAAAACTTCTCCACAGTGCAGATGAAAGACTCTATGCGGCCAAAACTCGCGGTAGAAACTGTGTTGAAATGGGTGTCGTCAACAATCTCATGTAATAGACCTGTTGCCAGCCTCGAAGTCATCCCTGACAGAGAGCCTTACCGCCATTTTTGAGCGATATGGGTACTGTCTTGTGAGAAATCGAAAACACGACAACTAACACAGGTGCAACGTAAATTCCTGCAAGTCAGAAGCCTTTAACACTCCCAGGAGGCTGTCCGAGAACAGGAGTCGTAGCGAGGGAAAGTGGATTTGAGGCCATTTTTTCGATCATTTGAGGCGAGGAGTGGCACAGGGATGTGCCGTTGACAAACCTTAAGTATGGAATACAAGTTGTATTTACTGAGAATCAGGGAGTGCTGGCCAACGTCTGCTTTTCCGTAGTAGGTGTCTATTCTCGGACAGGCTCCTGGCCTGGCGTCATGAACTGACCTGTGTGCATTGATTCAAACGCAGCATCAGCCAGCTCCATCGCCCGCAACCCGTCTATACCACTCGGAATATTACCGCTTATGCCTGCCACCAGATCCACAAACGCCTCCAGTTCCCGGTGATAGGCCTCGGCATAACGCTGCATAAAAAAGTTCTGTAACGGATCGCACGTAAAACCGGCTGCAGACGCATGTGTGACGTTATTGACGTGATGGTTATCAACCTGCAACATACCAAGCGAACCATGCACCTCGATTCTTTGATCATAGCCATAGCTCGCCCTTCGGGAATTGGTGATTACCACGATCTTCCCCGTGGCAGTACGCAAGGTGGCAGTTGCCGTATCGATGTCGCCCACTTCGGCAATGGCCGGGTCAGTCAACGCCGAACCGGTTGCACACACCGCCGACACTTCTTCATCCAGCAGAAAGCAAGCCATATCAAAATCATGGATCATCATGTCACGAAACAAACCACCGGAGTGGCGGATATATTCCAGTGGCGGGGCTGCCGGATCGCGGGAAGTGATTTGAATCAGCTCAACTGAACCGATGCCGCCACATTCAATCTCGGCTTTCAGACGGGCAAAATCAGGATCAAAACGGCGATTGAAACCCACCATCAGTCGGACACCGCTTTGCTCAACGACTTGCAGACATTCCCGTATCCGGTGGGTATTCAAGGCAATCGGTTTTTCACAAAAGATCGTCTTGCCTGCCCTGGCCATTGTTTTGATCTGCTCTGCATGCAAATCCGTCGGGGTGGCAATAATGACACCGGAAATCTCTGCCGAGGACGTGATTTCCTCCATGGTCGTGCGTCTGGCACCGGTCAGAGCCACTGCCGCGGCGGCAGCCTGGTCGAGTGGTTCAAAGACTGCAGAAATTTGCGCTTGTGCAATCTTCTGAATTGCTCTGGCATGCGTCATGCCAATCCGCCCGGCTCCCAAAAGCCCGAGTTTTATCACGAACTCGCCTCCTCTCCTCGTTGAAGGTCACGCTGAAAAATCCAGTCATGATCCGGATGATTCTGAAAACGCCACTTTCGCAGCGGTCCGGCCATAACATTAAGATAATACATTTCATAGCCATACGGCACACCACAGGGATGATGCCCTTCTGGCACCAGCACGACATCACCATCGGCAACTGCAAAACAGGCATCCAGTGAACCATCTTCTGTAAAGACACGCTGCAAACCAAAACCCTGGCTGGGATTCAGCCGATGATAATACGTCTCTTCCAGATAGGTCAGGTGTGGAAAATCATCGCTGTCATGTCGATGCGGCGGATATGACGACCAGTTTCCCGGTGGTGTAAAGACTTCGGTGACCAGCAAGCTGTCTGCTACATCCCGGTTATCCATGGCAATATTATGGATGTATCGGGTATTCCCTGCAATCCCGCGCCGTTCCATTGTAATACCCTCAGGGCCGATAATCTGTGATGGATGTCCGCCTTGACCGGGAGCGGAGCAGACCGCCAGGGTGCAGCTGGTAGTCGCAAGTACCGACCAATCACTATCATTTGAAACATAAACACAATGTGGTGGTGTGTGTTCAAAAACCTGCAGCCGGCCTCCCAGTTCAGCAAAATCCTGTGCTCCGACCCTGACCCTGGCCTTGCCCTCAACCAGTACCAGGATCACTTCACGATCTCCGGTCAACTCGGTCGCAACTTCTCCTGTATTGAGATGGTAAAGCCCAAAGCCGACATAATCCCACCCGGCACTGGCCGGGGTGATGGCATGGACCTTTCCTATTGAGCCATTGGGCTTTTGTAACAATTTTGGCATTTCCCGGCACTTCGGCAACCCGACCCCGGCTGCCAGGATCTTCAGTGTCTGCAAGCCCAGTGACTGATAGACAAAAGGATTTCGTAGTGCCGGATCCTGTTCGGCCTCGACCACCAGCCAGCCGGAATAACCGGCACGGGCGATGGCTCTGAACACCGGCTCAAAACAGACCACACCTTCGGGATCACCGGGAACCGTAAACAGCCCCTGTCGCACGCCTTCCAGAAATGAAAGCCCGAGTGATCTGACTCTCCTGGCTATATCAGGGCGCACATTTTTAATATGAAAATGACCAATCCGATGGATATATTGTTGTGCCAGCTCCCCGGGATCGGCACCGCCCAGCCAGGCATGACCGGTATCGAGCAGCAACTTTGTTGCTGGCCCGGTATGCGTCATCAAGGCCTCGATTTCTTCCCGGGTTTCGACAATGGTACCCACATGATGATGATAAACCAGGGTCAATCCCTGAGCGGCGCAGTAGCTCGCCATTTCCTCCACGGCGGCACCAAATTCAGACCATTGCTGTGCAGCCAATACAGGATGATCATTCAATGCCACATTGTCGTTGTCGTGTATGGTGTTCGATGTTTCACAAACAATGCAGACCTGGCAATCCAGTGCCTTGAGCAAATCCAGATGTGGCTGAATGGCCGATTTTTCTGCTTCAAGTGACCGGCTCAGCAAATGCAACGAGTGCCAACCGGTAATCAATTGCAGACCACGGCTTGCCAGCAAAGCACGAAGCACCCCGGGTTCTTGAGGAAATTTATGCCCCAATTCAATACCAGCAAAACCGATGATACTGGCATCATCCAGACACTTTTCTACCGGAATCCCGGCACCAAGACTGTGGTCATCCTCATTCGACCAGGCAATGGGATGGGTTCCGTAGTGGATCATCGCTGGCATTTTTGTTCATACTCCTGCCGTGCGGACATGACCTGTGAACGTTCAGAGGTCTCAGCCACAGTCACATTCCACCAATGTCCGCCCTCTCTGGTAGACCGCATGGGGTCGGTGTCCACCACAATGACACAGGAGCTGGTGGCAGCTTTGGCTCGCTGCAAGGCCTCTTCAAGTTGACGAATTGAAGAAACTTTTTCTGCACTCGCCCCCATGGCGGCGGCATGGGCTGCAAAATCAATCGTACTGGGCACCACATGACGCGCCGTATCCAGCAGGTTATTGAAACTTTTATTACCGGTCGCAATTTGCAAACGATTGATACAACCAAACCCGCGGTTATCCAAAACCACCACCGTAATTTTTTTACCCAGCATGACCGAAGTAGCCAGTTCCGAATTCAGCATCAAATAGGCGCCATCCCCAACCATGACCACGACCTCACGCCCGGGATGGGCCATTTTGACCCCAAGACCCCCGGCAATCTCATAACCCATACAGGAATAACCATATTCAACATGATAACCATTGGGCTGACTGGCTTTCCATAGTTTATGCAACTCGCCAGGCAGACCACCCGCGGCGCAAACAACAATACTGTGCTCATCCACAACCCTTTGTACGGCACCGATGACCTGGGCGTCGCTGGCCAGCACATCATCCTGAGGCGCCGCGGTACACCGCTCGACGACTTCCAGCCAACTGGCTTTCAGGGCCGGATCCGGTGCGCTAAAACGATGATCCCCCAGACCGCCATCGAGTTCTTCCAGACCGGTCCTGGCATCGGCGATCAGCGGCATAGCATGATGACGGTGACTGTCATAAGCTGTGATATTTAATGACAGCAGACGACACCCCGGGGTAGCAAACAGGGTACGACTGCCCGTTGTAAAATCCTGAAAACGGGTACCGACACCAATCACCAGGTCTGCTGACCGCGCAATGGTATTGGCCGAACTGGCACCGGTCACGCCTATGGCACCCAGATTCAGCGGATGATCCCAGGACAGGGCAGATTTCCCGGCCTGTGTTTCAGCAACAGGAATTTGATGCTTTTCTGCAAACGCCCGCAACACGGCACAGGCTCCGGAATAATGGACCCCGCCACCGGCAATCAAAAGTGGTTTTTGCGCTTTCCTGATGGCAGAGATCGCCATCGACAACTGTTCCCGGTCAGGACGTGGCCGGCGTTGTCGCCACACCGTTTCAGCAAAAAAATCTACCGGCCAATCATACGCCTGGGTCTGCACATCCTGACAAAGAGCCAGTGTTACCGGTCCGCAAAGCGCCGGGTCAGTCAATGCAAGCATGGCTCTTGGCAAAGCAGTCAGCAACAGTTCGGGCCGGACAATACGATCAAAGTACCGGCTTACCGACCGAAAGCAGTCATTGACACTGACCGTACCATTACTGAAATCCTCGATTTGTTGCAGTACCGGATCAGGTGTACGGCTGGCAAAAACATCCCCCGGCAGAAAAAGCACCGGCAGACGATTGACATGCGCCAGCGCTGCCGCGGTAATCATATTGGTTGCGCCCGGTCCGATGGATGACGTGACGGCCATCGCACGTTGTCGATTGACGGCTTTTGCAAAAGCAATCGCCGCATGGGCCATACCCTGTTCGTTATGACCCCGCCAGGTGGGGAAATCATCACCAGCTGCCTGCAGGGCCTCGCCCATACCAGTCACATTGCCATGGCCAAAAATAGCCCAGCAACCGCTGATAAAACGCTCGCCAGATGCGTTCATTTGTCTTGACAAATAACGCACCGTGGCTTGTGCAGCGGTCAAACGCACCGTTTTCATACAAACTCTCCTTATCCAGACCCTGACCTGCTCAATACTCGTCCTTGCAGTTCATGCTAGCATGACTGTCATGGTCTCAGACAATTTTCATCACCACTTCCATCTGTATACATGCTGGATACGCAATCATTGGCGCGGCCTGTCGCCACTGTGGTTCAGTGTCTTCATCAATTTGGTTGCACTGCGAATTCTGGCGATTCTCCTGCAACCGCTGTTCTCACCTCCACAGGCAACGATTGGCCTCCTTGTTGTGTATGTCATTTGCAGTCATCTGCTGTTATTAATCTGGCAAGTGATTGGAGTCCTGCGTGCTGCAGAACAATATTCATTCCATAACGGCTTTCATGCCCCGGCCCTGGGAGCCCAAATTATCGCCGTCATGGCAGTGATCCTGACCCTGCCACAATATATGGCTGCCTATCATTCCACCCTGCCGCCATCACCTGCCGCCGACTTTTTTGCCCGCATGGAACGAGAGCATGCCTCAAAATATCATCTACAGTTATCCCCTTCAGTCGATACACTTCAGTTCAAAGGCTTGATCGAACTGGGATCAACCAGAAAGTTCCGCGCCCTGCTACGCCGGCATCCGACTGTACACAAACTGGTTCTGACCAGCGTGGGCGGCAACATCTACGAAGCCCGAGGTATCGCCAAAGCCGTCATGGAGTATGGTCTGAAGACCCATGTTCTCAACGAATGCAGTTCCGCTTGTACCCTGATCTTTGCAGCCGGCAAAAACCGCAGCCTGGCGCCTGGAGCACGTCTTGGCTTTCATCAATATCATCTGGAACAAACACAACGCATTACCAATGTCGATCCTGGCAAAGAACAGAAGCGTGATCGCAAGTTTTTTCTGTCGCGTGGTTTTGACGCAGATTTTGTGACCAGTATTTTTCAGGCCAGAGCGACCGGGATCTGGTTTCCGGACAAACAACAACTGCTCTCGGCCCATGCCGTACAACAGATCGATGTAGTAGAATGAGCCGCCAGTTCCTGACCAGGTCGCACGATGAAAAACACACTATTCACACCATCAAGTGTGCCCATTCCTGTTGCACAGGATAGACTCGGTCTGGGCTACGCCCTGTTCGCCTATAGCTTTTGGGGTCTGGTCCCGATTTTTTTCAAACAACTGGCCTTCGCCGACGCCCCGACGATCGTCGCCCACCGTGTCATCTGGTCGGTCTTTTTTCTGACCCTGCTGCTGTTGTACAAGGATGGCTGGCGGATCTTTCGTCAGTTCACTGCCCTGGGGAATAACCTGTGGTGGCTGGCCCTGAACAGCTTGTTGATTGCCGCCAACTGGCTGATTTTTGTCTGGGCTGTCAATCAGGGGAGAATTTTAGAAACCAGTCTGGGCTACTTTATCACGCCACTGATCAGTATTATTTTGGGGGTATTGTTCCTCGGCGAACGTCTGCGTGGTTTTGAAAAAATTGCCATCGCCCTGGCTGCGGCCGGTACCTCCTATCTCGCAATTGCCGTGGGTTATTTGCCCTGGATCTCACTGACCCTGGCGTTATTATTCGGCTTTTACGGTTTAATCAAAAAGCGTCTGAAAACGGGTGCGCTGCAGGGTCTGTTTCTGGAAACCGGTTTTCTGTTTATTCCGGCGCTGGGTTTTCTATTATTGTTTCAGGGCACCGATAGCGTACCGTTTTTGCACTTGACCATGGGTCAACAATTACTGCTGACCAGCAGTGGTTTGGCTACCTGTGTGCCATTACTGGCATTTGCCGGCGCCGCCAGACGTCTTCCACTTTCGATGATCGGCTTTTTGCAGTATCTGGCGCCGAGTCTGAGTATGCTGGTGGCGGTGTTTGTCTATTCGGAAGTCTTTACCAAAACCCACATGATTGTATTTAGCCTGATCTGGTCAGGTCTTGTCATCTACAGCATCGGCAACTTTGTACGCAGACTACCGGCCACCGAGAAATGAACACAGCCAACCGCGAATTAAACGACAACCCACGAACCGGCTCA
>CAZTLH010000084.1:0-9406 GCA_964614335.1 uncultured Gammaproteobacteria bacterium | reverse complement strand
TGTACGTGTGTGTGGTGTGTGTTGTATGTTGTTAGGTATGTTTGTTTGAGCGTACGTGGTTAGTAATTATGTTGTGTTTATTGTTGTTGTTTTTTTTTTTTGCAGCAGGAGACGGCCTAAGAGGTTTGGCTTAGGCTCGTGGGCTCGGAGGGGCAATACAAGAAGAAGTGAATCAGCTGATCACGTATCTGCGCAATCAAAAAGGGCGGCTTGATTACACGGCTCGCAAGGCAGAAGGCCTGCCCATTGGCAGTGGCGGGATTGAATCGGCCAACAAGTTTATCAGTCATGTGCGTTTGAAGAGATCGGGAGCCTGGTGGCGGGTTGAAAATGGCAACGGGATGCTCAGACTACGCTGTGCGATGGTGAATGGTACCTTTGATCGGGTTTTTGAAAAATATTGAAGAAATAATTGCAACTATTTGGGGACAAATGCGTAATGCTCCCTCAGGCATTGCTGTTGTTAACGCCACCGTAGCATCAAATAGCGCCAAATTAACTCGGAATTTGAAATCATGCCGTACGTCTCGTTTCCTGTGCCTTTTTCTAAGAATATTGCAAATACCTTTTCTGTAAATTTTATTATTCAACGGATGGGAACAATAGAAAAACAGATCTGTTCAAGCACGCTACCGCCATCCGGGTGAAGCAATTCATCCGGGAATGATTTCAAAACACACGCGCTCCAACAGTACAAAATAGAGCAATTATTTCTTCAGAATACAGACATGAAGTTGTTGTGGTTAGGGCCTATTCATTCATAACTGCTCTTTGTACTTGTCTGTTGCCTAATATATTCCATTTCCAGTTTCAGAGTCTCATATTCCGCTTCGACCCTACGAAAGAAACACACAGTAACACGTGCCTTTTCCTCGAGACCATGTGGTGTCAGGATATATGCGTAGGCCAGCTTATTATCACTACGACGAAAGTTATTGACTTTAATATACCCTTTATTAACAAAGGCTTTTAGGCAATAATTAATCTTGCCCAGACTCATTTCCAGCTCGGCAGCCAGCTCTCTGAAGTAGCCGACAATGCGGAGCAACATAATCGCCGCTGCCGATACTGGAATCATCGCCGGCAGAACAATTAGAATTGGCGGAATCGTGTTCACTTGTTCAGCCGCTGCCGCAGCATCCAGGTACGGGCCAGACAGGAGCCGAGCAGTCATCATTAGAATTACGTGAAAACCAACAATCAGCAAACTATAGATCAGAACAGATTTGGCCGGATGCATGGACCGGAGCCAACGACCTGGGCGCCCCCGAACGTAAAACTCCTCAAACATCCCAATAGAAAAACCGATAATGGGCACAATAATCGCAGCCCGTGCCAGTGGACCACCTGCAAGGTTAACTATGATCAGCGCCAAACCAGAAAATACTGTGGTTGAAAAACAAATGCTGGCCAGTTTGTTGCGGAGCGAAATTTTCATCCCTTTGTGCAGATCATTCGACTATACCTTTCGCGCTTGAGAATGCGCCATTCCAGTGTGTTGGTTTTTGTGCGAGGCTAGGAGCCTGACCGGGAATAGA
Source organism: uncultured Gammaproteobacteria bacterium (assembly GCA_964614335.1). Lineage (GTDB taxonomy): Bacteria > Pseudomonadota > Gammaproteobacteria > Arenicellales > DRJH01 > DRJH01. The sequence goes on along the minus strand of CAZTLH010000084.1, from coordinate 7,868 downwards.
GAGCCTACTGCGCAATAGGGCTTGATGTTTGTTACTGACCCAGTTGTGCGAAAACCTCATCAGCCATGCGGATAGCATTCTCGCTGCGAAAACGGCTATCTGAGTAGTTTTTCAGATACGAAAATTTCGATTGATCCAGTTTCTCTGCGACTTCAACCGAGTCAAAGGCACCCTCGTCAATCAGTTTCCTCGCACCATCACGCAACATCACCAAATACCCCAGGCTGTCGTCCATGGCCTTTTGCAGGCTGGCCACGTTACCGTGTCCGGGAATGACCGTCGTGGGGTGGAGGCCATCCCGCAGCTTCTCGAGTGCACGAATCCATTGCAGGCCGAGGCCTGGCTGGATACCAAGCAGGCGATCAGCGAAAACGGTATCTCCACTGAAAACGATCTTATCCTTTGGTAACCATACCAGCAGATCGCCATGAGTATGGGCGCCACCGGTATAGATCAGTTCAATATCCATCCCCTGCATGGGCAAACGGTAGTGATCGGCAAATGTCGTGTCAGGAAAATCGGGCTTGGTGCCGGCGAAACGCTTGCCCACATGACTGTGTGCCGATTCAACCAGCTGATACAGGCGCGCCTGCATGTCCTTCTTGCCGGCGGAAGCAGCAATAATTTTGGCGCCGACGACATTATGAAAGTAGTCATTCCCGAGCCAGCGGTGATCCTGGCCTCCAGAATTGATGGCCCAGCGGATGGGCTTGTCGGTAATTTTCCGTATTGCGGAGACAATGGCTTTGGCCCCAGCTTGTGAACCGCCGGTATCGATCACCACCACACCATCATCGGCAATGATAAAACCACAGGTGATGTTGTCGCCCAGATTGTCTGGTGAACGCTGGCCCAATTCCCCCACCAGTGCGTAAACCTGCGCATTGACCCTGGTGGTTTTGAAGATCTGTCCCGGGTCAGCATAGGCACCTTGCAACCATACCATTGCCAGGAACACCATAACCTGCAGGGAAAGCGTCATTTTACGCATATTAGCCTCCGCTAAAGCGAATGTTAGTCATTGAACAAAGTACAGTAAAGCACTGTTGTGTAACAGCAGTATATCGATTTTCGACATTTTTATAACACTTTGTAACCAATTCACTGGAATCCTGTAAGACAAAAAAAAGGGGGCAGTCTCGTTTTTGCTGGCCAGGGCCGATGTTACCCTCCTTTGATGGTGGCCCACATCGAGCCACTGAGGGTTCGAGCTGACAGCAGCCAACCGGTTATGGCGAAAAAACCTCCTGCGGTGAGTTGGTTGTCAAGGTAACCAATACGGGAACAGGCCATGACCTTCCTTCTGGTTTGCCGGAACGACTGATTACGTTAAAGGTGATCGGCAAAGACGCTCAGAAAACAGCCCAGACCCTCTATAGGATACGTTAGCGGGAACCGCTGCCACAGTAAGTATCCTGTCCCCGGACAACCGACTTATGATCCGTGGGCGAGATGTGCTTTATTCCTTCAACACATACGTAAATTCAGTAAATTTCCGGAATAAAGGTCTGGTCACTCATCGGGGGGCGAACATAGCCGATCTTGTCCTGCCGTGGCGGCAGTGTAATTGGTTTTGGAGTCAAATCCTGGTATTCAATCTGGCTTAGCAAATGACTGATTACATTGAGTCGTGCTCTTTTTTTATCATTGCCATCGACCACAAACCAGGGACACTGTTTAATATCCGTATGAGTGAACATGGCATCTTTGGCTTTAGAATACTCCACCCAGCGGGAACGTGACTCCAGATCCATGGGACTGAGCTTCCAGCGTTTGGTCGGCTGTACTAACCGCGCCTGAAATCGTCGCTCCTGTTCATCATCACTGACCGAAAACCAGTATTTGATTAAACGAACACCAGAACGCACCAACATACGCTCAAATTCAGGGCAGGAACGCAGAAACTCCCGATATTCTTCTTCGTTGCAAAAACCCATAACCCGCTCGACACCGGCACGATTGTACCAACTGCGATCAAACAGCACCATTTCTCCGGCCGCAGGTAAAAGTTGTGTATAACGCTCAAAATACCACTGGGTTTTTTCCCGTTCGGTCGGTGCTGGCAATGCAGCCACCCGACAAACACGTGGATTCAGACACTGGGTGATACGCTTGATACAGCCACCCTTGCCGGCTGCATCACGACCTTCAAAAACGACAACCACCTTCAGACCTTCGTGTTTAATCCATTCCTGCAATTTGACCAGTTCAATCTGCAAACGGGCTAATTCCTGCTCATAAAAACTTTTTTTCAGCTTTTTAGGTGTCTTGCCCGCTTGCGACTGTTGTTCATCATAATGATTGGATTCTTTTTTATGACTCATTTATGCCTCCTGTGATTAGACCCCGGCCAATTGCCGAATTTAAACACTGATTATGGCATAATTACAGTCCTGAATGGACCCTGCCCTCATCATCCATCAGGAGTTCCCGCCAAGAACATAAAAAACCCTGGAAAGTGTTTCTGGGTAAAGCCGACAAGGCTATACTACGCGGAATTAAATTCTTTGATTGTCGTTACTTGCGGAGCGTATTCATGACAGATTCTGATACCCAGGCACAACGTGAATCCATGCCCTATGACGTCACTGTGGTTGGGGCCGGCCCGTCTGGTTTGGCAGCGGCAATCCGGTTTCGCCAACTCTGTGCCGAGCATGATGCTGACTACAGTATTTGTGTATTGGAAAAAGGCGCAGAAATCGGCGCTCATATCCTTTCTGGCGCTATCCTCGATCCCGTCTCCCTCAATGAACTTCTGCCTGACTGGCAACAAACAGGCGCTCCGATATCGACCGCGGTCAAGACTGACCGTTTTATCTATTTGAGCAAAAAGCGCGCCATCAAGCTACCCACCCCGCCATCGATGCAGAATGAAGGCAATTACATCATCAGCCTGGGTCAGCTGTGTCGCTGGCTTGGCGAACAGGCCGAAGCCGCAGGCGCTGATCTTTTTCCCGGTTTTGCCGCGGCGGAAATCCTGTTCAATGACCAGGATGCCGTCAGCGGTGTCGCAACCGGTGATATGGGGATCACAAAACAAGGCGAACCGGGCAGCAACTATACGCCTGGTGTTGAATTACAGGCCCGTTATACCCTGTTTGCCGAAGGTTGTCGGGGCTCATTAACCGGCGAACTCGAACAACATTACCGATTACGTAACCACTGTGATCCGCAGACCTATGGCCTGGGTATCAAGGAACTGTGGGAAGTCAACCCTGAGCAAAGCCAACCCGGTACGGTGATCCATACCATCGGCTGGCCGCTGGACCGTCATACCTATGGTGGCTCCTTTATCTATCATCTGGATCAAAACCGGGTTGCAGTCGGCTTCGTCGTTGGCCTTGATTACCAAAATCCCTATCTGAGCCCTTTTGAGGAGTTTCAACGCTTCAAACACCATCCGGCTATCCAGCCCATGCTCGAAGGCGGCAGACGTATTTCCTATGGTGCCCGCGCCCTGATTGAAGGCGGCTTTCAATCCATTCCGCAGCTGGTTTTTCCCGGCGGTGCCTTGATCGGTGATGCGGCCGGTTTTCTCAATGTTGCCCGTATCAAGGGCACACATACCGCAATGAAATCCGGGATGCTGGCTGCCGAAGCAGCATTCGCTGCCCTGCAACAGGATCAAAACGTGAGCCTCGAGAGTTATTCGAGCGGCCTGCAACAAAGCCGGGTCTGGAGTGAACTCAAACGGGTACGCAATATTCGACCGGGATTTCATCATGGACTACTGGCCGGTCTGGGCAACGGCGCACTCGAAGCCTACGTGCTGCGTGGCAAAGCACCGTGGACGTTACACAATCATGCCGACCATGAGCAACTCAAAGAAGCGAAAGACTGCCTGCCGATTGAATACCCGAAACCCGATGGCAAAATCAGCTTTGACCGGCTGTCTTCGGTGTATCTGGCCAATACCTTTCATGAAGAAAACCAGCCCTGTCATCTGCAACTGCGTGATCCTGACAAGGCCATTAACATCAACTTCAAACGCTATGCTTCACCGGAACAACGTTATTGTCCGGCCGGTGTCTATGAAATCATCCAGGAGAATGGAGAACCGGCACTGCAGATCAATGCCCAGAACTGTGTACACTGCAAAACCTGTGATATCAAGGACCCGACCGGAAATATCCACTGGACCACACCCGAAGGTGGCGGCGGACCGGGCTACAGTGCCATGTAACCAGCCCCCCGGGGCAGCCAAAACGTCGGCTTAACGACAATACTATCCCGTCATGCCGATCGCTTAACTGCGGTCGATTCCTTCAGCGCCCGACGTTTTTGCATGGCACCATAAAACGGGGCGTACACCGGTCGATTGATATAACGTCCACTGCCGCGAACGCTACGGACATCACCATCCTGATAGGTCACTTTACCCTGGGAAATGGTGGTGACATTGATCCCGCGCACCGTCATGCCTTCGAAGACATTGAAGTCAATCTGCTGGTGGTGGGTGTCTTTGGAAATCGTCCGTTCCTTGTCCGGATCCCAGATCACCAGATCAGCATCGGCACCGACCGCAACCGCACCCTTGCGGGGATAGATGTTGAAGATCCTGGCGGCATTGGTCGAGGTGATGGCAACGAACTCACTCGGTGTTAAACGACCGGTATTGACACCATGGTGCCACAACACGTGCATGCGGTCCTCGACCCCGTTACAGCCATTGGGGATCTTGGTGAAATCATCGACCCCCATACGTTTTTGCTCATCACAAAAACAGCAATGATCGGTCGCAGTCGTTTGTAACACACCGGACTGCAGACCCCGCCATAGTGCTTCCTGGTGTTCTTTGGGGCGAAACGGCGGACTCATGACATGGGCGCCGGCAAAACTCCAGTCCGGATGGCGATAGACGCTGTCATCAACCAGCAGATGGCCAGGCAAACATTCACCAAATACCCGTTGACCTTCATTTCTGGCCCGGGTAATCGCCTCCAGGGCTTCTTTGCAGGATGTGTGCACCAGATAGACCGGGGTATCCAGCACCTGAGCGATACGAATCGCCCGGTTCGCCGCTTCACCTTCCACTGCCGGTGGTCGGGACAGAGGATGTCCCTCCGGCCCGGTGATCCCTTTGGCCAGCATCTCCTGTTGCAGGCGAAACACCAGTTCACCGTTTTCGGCATGCACGGTACAGATTGCACCCAGTTCACGGGCCCGGGTAAAACTGTTTACAAGGATTTCATCATCCGCCATGATGGCACCCTTGTAGGCCATAAAATGTTTGAAACTATTGACCCCATAGTCACGGGTCAGGGTTCCCATGGCCTCGGCCACACTGTCATCCCACCAGGTGACCGCCACATGAAAGGAATAATCACTGGTCGATTTTTCCGCCCAGCCACGCCAGGTGTGATAAGCCTCCATTAAATCCTGTTGTGGGCTCGGAATCACAAAATCGATAATCATGGTCGTGCCACCGCACATGGCCGCGGTGGTGCCGGAGAAAAAATCTTCCGACGCGACCGTCCCCATAAACGGTAACTCCATATGGGTGTGCGGGTCGATCCCGCCAGGCATCACATAACAATCACCGGCATCGACTTCTTCGACCCCTGCTGGTACATCCAGCCCCTCACCGACTGCGACAATTTTGCCTGCCTCGACCAAAACATCTGCCCGGGTCATGGCATCTGCGGTCACCACTGTGCCACCTTTGATATGGAGTGTCATTTGTTTACCTCTTGATCTGTTTGCTGATTAATACCATTTTATATAAGGAGGTTATTAGTTCAAAAAAAGGCCGGAACGTGTTCGCTCCGGCCTGTCTCTCGATTATTTCAGGGCTTTGTCGGTAATCATGTGACTCCAGGCACCTTTGGGTTCCTTGGTGATGACCGGTGTTGAACCACCAGCCAACAATGTTTTGACTGTTCGCTTATAGTCGGCGACATCCAAGGCCCCGGTTGAGCCCGCGGTCAGTTTGTTGATTTCACCCATCATACGGATCTGGTGTTCTTCCGTCTGTGCTCCGGAGGCGTCATTTTCCAGCACCACCATCGCGGCATCCTTCGGATGCTGACGTGCCCAGGCCCAACCTTTCATGCTGGCGCGAACAAAACGTACCATTTTGTCAACAAAAGCCGGATTCTTGAGATTTTTTTCCATTACATAGAGACCGTCTTCCTGGGTGGCTACACCCTGATCCTCATATTTGAACACCACCAGATCGCTGGCAGGAATACCGGCTTCAATCACCTGCCAATATTCGTTATAGGTCATGGTAGAGATACAGTCGGCCTGTTTCTGCAACAGCGGATCGACATTGAAACCCTGTTTCAGCACCTTCACACCCTTGGCACTGCCATCGGTAGGTATACCCAGTTTAGCCATCCAGCTCAAGAATGGATATTCATTGCCATAAAACCACACACCAAGGGTCCTGCCACGCAGATCGGTCGGTTTTTTAATCCCTGTTTCCTTGCGACAGGTCAGCATCATACCGGAGCGTTTGAATGGCTGCGCGATATTGACCAATGGCACGCCTTTCTCACGTGATGCCAGCGCTGACGGCATCCAGTCGATCACCACATCAGCACCACCACCGGCGATGACCTGGGCAGGTGCAACATCGGGACCACCCGGGTTGATGGTCACATCCAGATTTTCCGCCTTGTAAAAACCCTTGTCCTTGGCCACATAATAGCCAGCGAACTGGGCCTGCGTTACCCATTTCAGTTGCAAGGTAACCTTGTCTGCGGCCTGTGCCGTTCCGGCCGCAATACCCATCGCTGCCGCTACTGCCAATGTTGTCAATCTTTTCATCTTGTTCTCCTCTACTGTGTTTGTCTGATCCAGGTTGAAGCCTATTTCAGTCCGGGGTTACTCACTGCTGCTACCACCTCCGTCAATGCCGTTGTGCCGGATGCCAGGAGGTAAAATATCGTTCAAATAATGCCGTGATGCCATAAAACGCCGATCCGGCCAGGGCCGCGACCACAATCTCGGCCCAGACCATATCGATATTCATGCGACCGACTTCCGTGGAAATCCGAAAGCCCATACCCACAATCGGTGTGCCAAAGAACTCGGCCACGATGGCGCCAATCATGGCCAATGTTGAATTGATTTTCAAGGCATTGAACAAAAATGGCAATGCTGTCGGCAACCGTAGCTTGAACAGGGTCTGATTATAGGTCGCACCATAGGAATACATCAAATCCCGTTCCATACCGCCCACGGCATTGAGACCCGTCACAGTATTGATCAGCATCGGGAAAAAAGTCATGATCACAACAACAGCCGCCTTGGACTGCCAGTCAAAACCGAACCACATCACCATAATCGGTGCCACACCGATGATCGGCAAGGCACTGACCATATTACCCAATGGCAACAGACCACGGCGCAGAAAATCAAAGCGATCGGCCAGAATTGCAGTCAAAAAGCCTGCCCCGCAGCCCATTATATAACCACTCACGACGGCCTTGCCGAAAGTCTGATAAAAGTCCTTGCCCAGGATATCCAAAGAACCGGCGAATCTAATCGCGATGGCGCTGGGTGCCGGCAACAAGACCTTGGGCACACCAAAACCAATCGTAATGACTTCCCATAGATAAAGCAGCCACATCCCGAAACACAGCGGCACCAGCAAATCGATACTGCGTTGCAGGTTTTTTCGCAAGGTCTGGTATTCGGCCACATCGTCAAGACCAACCCAGGTCATGGCCCAGAATGCCAGAACCATCAGCCAGAAACCCAGTCCAACGGCACCGGCATGTTGATGCAAATAGTGCAGACTATAACCGGCACCCAGCAGCACTAAAGTCAGTAGCAGCAAGCCACGACCCAGTCGTTGTTGCATCAATGTGCCCCCATTCTTTTAAAAACTAATTTTTCAACCACACCGATCAGGGTAACCA
>CAZTLH010000083.1:0-9425 GCA_964614335.1 uncultured Gammaproteobacteria bacterium | reverse complement strand
CGAACAACGGTGAGCACACTCGAGGGCGGCGCGGCAGAGTTAGAGGGGGTGTAAGGACAGGCGGTTAAATCGTGGGTCGGTTGTTGAATTGGATCGCTTGGCAGGTGAGCCACTGGATGTTCTTGTCAATGGTTGTCTGGTGGCGCATGGTGAAGTGGTGATGGTGAATCAAAAATTTGGTATTCGTTTGACTGACATCATCAGCCCGGCAGACAGGGTCAAGAAGCTACGCTGATGTGCCTTAAGCCCTTAAGACATACACCACTAGCAGGTAAAACAGGATGGCACCTTGTTGAGCTGACTGGAAGTCTGATAACCGGTGTGGCCAGTGCTGCTGAAAAATCAAAGCAGGGCCACTCTATCGTTGAGCCGCTCGGTGCCGGTCAGGTCGTACAGGTAGTATTGGGGTTGTTGCTGGTTTTGCTGGTGATTGCACTGGTCGCCTGGATCATGAAACGGGTCGGTAGCCTGCAGTCGATGGGGCAAGGTGTTATCAGACCGCTATCGGTGATGTCTGTTGGCCAGCGGGAACGTCTGGTGCTGGTCCAGGTGGGTACAGAGCAGTTGCTGCTGGGTGTCGCGCCTGGAAGTATCACCTGCTTGCACCAGCTTTCCGATACGGTGTCTGTAACACAACCAGCGATGTCACAGGGATTTGCCGATCTTATGACCCGGTTTCGCAAATCAGCGAGCGCCGTGACAACAAAAAATCAAAAATGAAGATGTTGTCCGATTTCAGGTTTAGCCCAAACTGGCGGCGAGTCAGGTGTTTCTTGTTGCTGGCAGTGTTGCCCGGTGCAGTGCTGGCTGCCGGGTTTCCCGCTGTCACAGTATCGGGCAGTGGTTCAGGGCAGACGTTTAGCTTGAGTTTGCAGATTTTGTTGTTGATGACGGGGTTGACCTTGTTGCCTTCGGCATTGACCATGATGACGGCGTTTACCCGCATTATTATTGTCCTGGGAATATTGCGTCAGGCGATGGGTATGAATCAAACTCCCTCCAATCAGATTTTAATCGGTATGGCCTTGTTTATGACTGTATTTGTGATGATGCCTGTATTCAGCAATATCTATAATGATGCGGTTCAGCCCTATATGGCCGATCAGATTACAGCGCAAAAAGCCCTGACAAAGGGCTCGGCTCCCTTGCGAAAATTCATGCTCAATCAGACGCGGGAAGCAGATTTAACACTTTTTGCCAATATGGCTAATACCAGTCTTGCTGATCCGTCCCAGGTTCCAATGTCTATTCTGATTCCAGCCTATGTGAGTAGTGAGTTAAAAACGGCCTTTCAAATAGGCTTCTTGCTTTTTATCCCGTTTCTTATTATTGATCTGGTGGTGGCGAGTGTATTGATGGCAATGGGTATGATCATGTTGTCACCAATGATAATTTCGTTGCCATTCAAAATTATGTTGTTTGTCCTGGTCGATGGCTGGAGTTTGACTTTGGGCACATTGGCTTCGAGTTTTTATGTTTAATCGGTCACGATAGATGGGTGATTTGAGTGCTATTTTCCATCAGGCAACGCAAGTGATATTGATCATGATGCTGACGGTGCTGATACCAGGATTGCTGACAGGCCTGGTGGTGAGCATTTTTCAGGCGGCCACCCAGATTAATGAACAAACCTTGAGTTTTATTCCGAAGCTGGTCGTTACTATCTTGACTTTAATGGTGGTCGGCACCTGGTTGTTGAATCTTCTAATGGATTTTACCCGGCGTCTGTTTGATGCCATACCGTTTTTGATTGGATGACCCGACGTTATGGATCCTGCTTTACAGCTCACCTGGGAAAGCATTACCTCACAACTCGGGTCTTTTCTGTGGCCGTTTTTGCGTATTGGCACGGCCCTGGGTATTGCGCCGGTACTGGGTGCCAGAACCCTACCGATGAGGGTGCGTATTGGTTTGGCTTTGGTGTTGTCATTTATTGTAGCGCCATTATTACCTCCGGCTCCGGCAATCTCACCCTGGAGCGCAGAAATGGTACTGCTGGTCTTGCAGCAGATATTGCTTGGGCTGGCATTTGGTTTGGCCGTGATGGTGATTTTCTCTGCCATGATTCTTGGTGGCCAGATTATTGCGATGCAGGCCGGCTTGGGATTCGCTTCCATGATCGATCCTGTCAGTGGTGTGACGACTCCGGTGGTCAGTCAAATTTACGTCGTTATGGCTACATTGGTATTTTTTGTGCTAAATGGTCATTTGGCCATGATCTCCTCAATTGTGGACAGTTTTCGTGTGTTTCCAGTTAATGTTCATGCGGTCCATCTTCAGGGAATCTGGTCATTACTGCTTTGGGGAAGCGAAATATTCCGGAATGCCGTCCGTATTGCCTTGCCAGCAATTGCAACATTGTTGCTGGTCAACCTGGCTCTGGGTGTGATTACTCGTGCCGCACCACAGCTGAATATTTTCTCCATCGGGTTCCCGGTCATTATCATGATTGGACTGGTGATGATCTCTCTGACCCTGCCCTCTGCCATGGTGATTTTTGAACATATGCAGGATGCATTGTGGCTGTTTATTCAACAAGCACTAGAAGCAAGCTACGGATAGAAGATGGCGGATCAAACACAGGACCGTACAGAAGACGCCACACCGAGACGCCAGCAAAAAGCCCGCGAGGAAGGCCAGATTGTTCGTTCAAAAGAGCTGGATATTACTTTTTCGCTGTTGACTGCCAGTGGAGGATTGCTGGTAATGGGGGGTTATATGCTGGGAGGCATTGAACAAATAATGACGCGTGGCCTGACCTGGACACGTGCGGAATTATTTGATCCCGCTACCATGATTGTAGCTTTAACCAGTATTTTCTATCAAGCAATGAAGTTGATAGCACCGCTGGTATTGTTGCTGGTGCTGGTTACATTGTTGACCCCAATGTTGTTGGGTGGCTTATCATTTTCAACCAAATCACTGGCTTTTAAATTCGACAAGCTGGATCCAATTAAGGGGATTGGAAAAATTTTCAAACTGCGAGCGCTGGTGGAGCTTGTCAAGTCAGTAGCAAAACTGCTGTTGATAATGATGGTGGCTTACACGGTTTTCAGGACTGCCATTGATGAACTGCTTGGCTTGAGTACAGAGCCACTGATTGCCGGATTTGGTCATGGCTTTCATCTGGTCGGCTATGGCTTTCTATTTTTATCCATGAGCATGATCTTGATTGCCCTGATTGATGTGCCCTATCAAATCTGGGACAACAAGGAACAGATGAAAATGACCAAGCAGGAGGTCAAAGACGATAGCAAGGAAACCGAAGGTGATCCGCAGCTTAAGGGCAAGATACGTAGCCAGCAAAGGGAAATGGCACAGCGTCGAATGATGGCTAAAGTGCCGGAAGCTGATGTCATTGTGACCAATCCGACACATTTTGCAGTCGCCCTGCGGTATGACCCGAAAACGATGGGTACACCAGTACTGATTGCCAAGGGTGCGGATTTTATCGCAATGCAGATCCGCAAAATTGGTCGGGGTGTCAATATTCCACAAGTTGAATCACCATTGCTGGCCAGGGCGCTCTATCACAGCACCAAGCTGGACCAACCCATACCTGAGCCGTTGTTCCTTGCTGTGGCCCAGGTATTGGCATACGTATTCCAGTTGCGCAATCAGCACCGTAGTGCAGCGGACAAGCCGGTGGTAATGAATGATCTACCGGTTCCGTCAGATATGGCAAGAGAAGCCCAGGATCAGGGAAAATAACATGGCGATTGCAATTCCAGGTCTAACAAATTCAATTGATATTAAACAGCTGGCTCGTTTTGAGTTGGGTGCACCACTGTTTTTGATGATTATTCTGGCGATGATGGTGTTACCACTGCCGCCCATCCTGCTGGATGTCTTTTTTACCTTTAATATTGCCCTTTCCCTGATGATTCTGTTGGTGGTGGTTTACAGTGGACAACCGTTGCAATTTTCTGCATTTCCCGTGGTGTTGCTGTTATCGACATTACTTCGATTGGCCCTGAATATTGCCTCGACCCGTGTTGTGTTGCTATATGGGCATACTGGATCTGCCGCAGCCGGACGGGTTATCGAAGCGTTTGGCGAGTTTGTTATCGGTGGCAATTATGCAGTGGGTCTGGTGGTGTTCTCGATTCTGGTCATTATTAATTTTGTAGTTGTGACCAAGGGTGCAGGCCGTATTTCTGAAGTTACTGCGCGTTTTACACTGGATGCGATGCCAGGCAAGCAGATGTCGATCGATGCCGATCTCAATGCTGGTATTGTGACCCAGGAGGAAGCCAAGGAACGCCGCGAGTATATTTCTCGTGAAGCCGATTTTTATGGTTCCATGGATGGTGCCAGCAAGTTTGTTCGAGGTGATGCGGTAGCTGGCATTCTGATTCTGCTGATAAATCTGATTGGTGGTTTTGCGATCGGTATGCTGCAACATGGAATGACCTTTAGCAATGCGACCCAGGTTTATACCTTGCTGACCATCGGTGATGGGCTTGTGGCACAAATCCCCTCCCTGATGTTGTCGACAGCAACAGCGGTCATGGTTACCCGAGGTAGTGACGATGATAATGTCGGAAATCAGGTACTAGGACAGCTATTTGCCAATTTCAAGGCGTTGTATGTCACCGCCGCCGTAGTTGGCGTATTGGGCATTATTCCTGGTATGCCAAATATTCCGTTCCTTAGTTTGGCGCTGGTGTTGACGGGTATCGGTTATTTCACTGAACGTAACCGGGCCACGAACAAGGCACAGGAGATGGCTATGGAGGCTCAGGCCGACGTGCCTCCTGTAGAGGAAGTAAGAGAGTTAAGTTGGGATGATGTACAGCCGGTAGATGTTGTTGGTCTGGAAGTTGGTTATCGTCTAATCCCACTGGTTGATCGTAATCAGGGTGGTCAGTTGATGTCACGTATCAAGGGAGTGCGCAAAAAACTCACCCATGAACTGGGTTTTTTAGTGCCGGTAGTGCATATTCGTGACAATCTGGAGTTGGCACCAAATATTTATCGGGTTCTGCTTAATGGTGTGGTTGCCGGTGAGGCTGAAATTTATCCTGATCGTGATATCGCAATAAACCCGGGCCAGGTATTTGGTGAATTGGAAGGTATCGCTACGGTTGATCCGGCGTTTGGGCTGCAGGCAATCTGGATTGACCCGCTTTTGCGTGAGCAAGCGCAAACCATGGGGTATACCGTTGTTGATGCCGGAACTGTCATCGCTACACACCTGAGTCAGATACTCAAGGATCATGCCGCCGAGTTGTTGGGGCGCGAAGAGGCCCAAAAAATGCTTGATAACCTGGCTAAAATCGCACCAAAACTGGTAGAAGAACTGGTGCCCAATCAACTCAGTCTGGGGGTGGTGGTCAAGGTATTGCAAGATTTGTTAAATGAAGATGTACCGATTAGGGATATTCGATCTATTGCCGAGGCATTGGCGGAGTTTGCACCAAAGAGTCAAGATCCCGGCATATTAACCGCCTACGTTCGAACCCGACTGGCGCCAGCTATTGTTGAGCAACTCTTTGGATTTGCAGGGGAATTGGAAGTCTGTACTCTGCATCCGAATTTGGAACGAATTTTGCGTCAGACTGTGCAGGCAACTGAAGATGGTGGTGTTTTGGAACCCGGGTTGGCTGAGCAGCTGAATCAGGCTCTAATTGGGACCTCGCAACGTCAAACGGCAGCTGGTAAACCGTCCGTATTACTGGTTTCGTCACCGATCAGGCCGGTACTGGCACAGTTTGTAAGTCATACCGGAGTGGAGATGAGCGTTTTGTCTTTTGACGAAATTCCGGATAACAGAAGGATAAAGATTGTGGCCAATGTTGGTGGGGATACACCCCAGCTCGGCGTTCAGTAAATTACTATAAACGGACAGACGCAGAATATGTGAAAACGGAGTTTCGATTGTGAAAATCAAACGATTTATGGCTAAAGATATTCGTGGTGCGATTGCCAGGGTTCGTAAGGAGCTCGGTGCGGACGCGGTGATTTTATCGAATCGTGTTACCACCGGTGGTGTGGAGATTGTTGCGGCAGTCGATTATGACGAAGAGTTGTTTCAAGATGTGTCGACGGTGACTGCGCCGAAGACCCGTCAAGCTTCGAGTTCGCCTAGTTCGGAAAATTCTCGAGCGGACAGTAATCGATATGCTGATCTTGAACAGCGTGTCACTGAGTCCCAGGTATTTGCGGGGGCTGAGGTACCTGTGGCGCCTCCGAGACAGCCTGCCACCTCCCCCGGGGAGGGGGTTGTTGAAATGGATGAGTCTGCAAAGGATATGGCAGTACCAGCAAAATCCGGAGCAAACAAACTGCACAGGTCATCTGGGGCGATTTCCAGGCAGAGAATATCGACCCAACAACAGGAGCCTGACGATACATTGATCAAGATTCGTCAGGAACTGGATGATATGAAAGGCTTGCTGGAGCATCAACTTAGTGGGTTGGCCTGGGGAGACAAGGCCAGACGGCATCCTATGCAGCCGAGATTGTTGCAACTTTTATTGGGGGCTGGATTTCAGCCTGGCTTGTGTGAACAAATCGCCGACAAAGTGCCTTGCGAGGGTGGCTTTGACCGTATGCGCAGAATGGCGTTGGGACTACTTGCTCATCGTCTGGCGGTACTGGATGGTGATCTGGTCGAGCAGGGCGGTGTGGTGGCTCTGGTTGGTCCAACCGGTGTTGGTAAAACTACAACATTGGCAAAATTGGCTGCCCGGGCGGTGCTAAGTTTTGGCGCTGGTAAACTGGCGTTAATAACTACGGATAATTACCGTGTCGGAGCACATGAGCAATTGCGTACATTTGGCCGCTTGCTGGATGTACCGGTCAGGGTGGCTAGAAATACTGCAGACCTGGATCAGTTGCTAAAAAAACTGGCAGACAAACATCTGATTCTGATTGACACGGCTGGGGTTAGTCAGCGTGATACCAGTTTGGTAAAACGACTGCAAACCCTGGATATTAAAAAAATGATTCGCAGTTATCTGGTGTTATCTGCCACCACAGAAATTACTGGGCTTGAGGAAATTATATGGCAATTCCAGCAAGTTGGTCTGGCAGGGTGTATATTAACCAAACTGGATGAAGCTGTGCTGATGGGGAGCGTTATCAGTGCTGTTATCAAGTATGGGTTACCTATAGCCTGCATCACAGATGGCCAACGAGTACCAGAGGATTTGAAAATCGCCAAACCACATGTCTTGATCAGCCGGGCCATTGCCATGGCCCTTAGGTGTCAACAGCAAGGGCAGAAGCTGAAATTGAATAATCATTTTGTCGCTACTGACAGTGCTGACAGGGTGGCCATGGCGATGGCTTTTGGCAGGAGTTGAGCGATGCCTACAGCGAATAATGGAGGCGGACAGGCTGCCGGACTGAAACAGGCCGTGGTGCGCCAACCCGTACGTGTGATCGCCGTCACCAGTGGCAAAGGTGGAGTTGGAAAAACCAATGTCAGTGCAAATCTGGCTTTATCAATGGCGATGAATGGTCATCGTGTGATGTTGATGGATGCTGACATGGGATTGGCAAATCTCGATGTTGTTATGGGTTTACAACCTAAAAGAAACCTGTCTCATGTGCTTGCAGGGCAGTGTGACCTGGAAGATGTCATTGTTCCTGGCCCGATGGGGATGTATGTGATCCCTGCGGCTTCCGGGGTGCGTAAAATGGCTACGCTCAGCTCTCAGGAAACTGCTGGTTTAATTCACGCATTCAGTACTTTGCAGACCCCATTCGATATTTTGATTGTTGATACCGCTGCCGGTATTCATGATTATGTCACGGCCTTTTGCCTGGCGGCACAGGAGGTGTTAATGGTGGTTTGTGATGAGCCTGCATCCATAACAGACGCCTATGCATTGTGTAAATTATTGAGTCGGGATTTTAACTTGCGACGTTTTCGGCTATTGGCCAATCGAGTGCAAAGTTTTGCTCAGGGACGGGAACTTTATAACAAGGTCACCCGTGTGACGGACAAATTCCTGGACGTTGTGATCGATTTTGTAGGGGCCATTCCCGAGGATCCTATGATTCGTGAGGCCGTACAATCACAGCAGCTGGTAGTGGAGAAATTTCCGTCCGCTCGTTCTTCGATATCATTTCGGCGTTTGGCCAGCGATGCCGAGAATTGGCCAGGGAGACAGCAGGCCCAGGGGCAATTGCAATTCTTTTTTGAGCGCCTGGTCCAGGCTCAGACTGACACGGTGGAAGCCCGGGGATGAAAGGAGTTGCCAACTACCTCGATGCGGCAGTTTATGATGGTGATAAACTGGTAGAGCAGCATGCCTTATTGGTAAAAAGAATAGCCAGCCACTTGATGCTGAAATTGCCTGACACCGTTCAGTTAGATGATTTGATTCAGGCAGGGTTGATCGGCTTGCTGGACGCAGCCAGGCATTATCGAGAAACTGCGGGAGCGAGTTTTGAAACCTATGCCGGAATACGTATCAGGGGTTCGATTCTTGATGAAATTCGCAAAAATAACTGGGCGCCACGTTCTGTTTATCGCAAGGCCAGAATGATTGCTATGGCCGTCAGGGAGCTGGAAAATCAATTAGGGCGTAGTGCCAGTGATGAGGAAATAGCCAGTGCCTTAAATCTGGCTATAGGCGAATATCATCAGCTATTATCAGAATCCAATAGTCATGTCCTGTTTTCTTTGGAGAATTCATTCGAGAAGGAGCCGCTTTCCGCTCAGGAGGGGCCGCCCGGTCTGGTCGAGAAGGAGGACTTTCGAAAGGCATTGGCTGAGAAAATAGGTACGTTACCAAGCCGGGAGCAGACTGTGCTTTCACTGTACTATGAGGAAGAATTGACATTGCGTGAAATTGGCGAAATCGTAGGCGTTAGTGAATCCCGGGTCAGTCAGATTCATGCTCAGGCGGCACATCGACTGCGTGCCAGATTGCAGGATTGGTTATAATCAACTGCCGCGGAGTATTCTGGTTGGTCTTTGTGTGTTCTATGGTACTCTCGGACAACCTCTTGCTGTATTTTTAGTCGATTAGGGCTAAAGGAGCTGAAGTGATAGCCGATAAGCTTTAATGACCTCCTGGTGGGCAGGGGTAAGGGCGCAGTTTCTGGCAATTAAATTGGGACGGTGATTGCAGTATGGATAAAGATATGAAAGTTCTGGTTGTTGATGATTTTTCGGTAATGCGCCGCATTATCAAAAATCTATTACGAGAGCTGGGATTTAGTAATATTGCAGAAGCAGATGATGGCAAGACTGCCTGGCCTATGATGCAAAATGGATCCTTTGATCTGGTCATCAGTGACTGGAATATGCCGTTAATGACGGGCATCGACTTGTTGCGAAAGATCCGGGCGGACCAACGTGTGCATGCTACACCGGTATTGCTGGTAACTGCCGAGAACAAACGTGAGAATATCATTATGGCTGCACAGGCGGGAGTGAACGGTTATATTGTCAAACCGTTCACTGC
>CAZTLH010000082.1:0-9506 GCA_964614335.1 uncultured Gammaproteobacteria bacterium | reverse complement strand
CCCTTGCTCTGTGGTTGCAGGTGCATGGACAGGGCGAGGGCTCGCTGAGCATGGATGTGCCGTTGCAGGTGCAGGGGTTGCCGGCGGAAATGGTGATCGTTAATGATTTTCCCGAGCACGTCCGGGTTACTATCAATGGCTTGCAGACGCGGCTCAAGGAGCTGAATCAACAGGACCTGACGGTGCCGATCGACGCCTCGAATATTACAACTTCCGGCGTTTATGAGCGGGCGCTGCTGTTATCTTCAGTCGCTCTTCCGGTTGGCTTGCGTATTGAGAAAGTGCAGCCGGATCGCCTTAAGATCCATGTGGATCGCATTGTTACGCGTTCAATTCCCGTGCGCAGCCATCTTCAACTGCCGAAGGGATGGCAGCCGAAATCGGTCAATTACGACATCCTCAAAGATATCGATTTCCCCTGGCCAATTGCTGATATTGCCCATCAGCATCACGAACGACTCGATGGTTCCGGTTATCCGCAGGGTTTGGAAAATGACAGCATCTGTCTTGAAGCCCGCGTCGTCGCTGTCGCGGATGTGGTCGAAGCCATGGCCTCACACCGACCTTATCGCCCGGCTTTGGGGATTGACAAGGCCTTGTCAGAAATTCTCCGGGGTCGAGATACCCTGTATGACAAGACCGCGGTCGATGCCTGTCTGGCCCTGTTTAAAAACAAGACATTCAGTTTTGACAAATCAGCGTAAAATCTCGATGGATGACATGCCCATTTGATGCCATAAAATTCTTTATCGGTCCGGTACAAACACCTTCAGCGACCGGCAATCCGGAGCGATCCCATGATCAACTTCTTTGAAGCATTGGCTGCACAAAGTGATTTCATGCCACACGGCAACTGTTTTGCCTGGAACCCGAGATTGCTGTGGTTGCATCTGGGCTCTGACATTAGTACCGGTCTGGCCTACTACGCCATTGCAGGCGCGCTGTTTTATGTATACAAACGTCGCGACATTCCCTTTCATTGGGTAATCTTGCTGTTTGGTCTTTTTATCCTGGCCTGTGGCACCACTCATTTCATGAATGCCTGGACGGTATACGTACCCTCCTATTGGTTGTCCGGAGAAGTCAAGGCCCTGAATGCCTTCATCTCAACCATCACCGCCTTTGCACTGTTTCCCTTGTTACCAAAAATCCTGGCCCTGCCCAGTCTGAATCAGGCCCTGAATGAAAATGCCCTGCTCAACCAAACATTAAATACAAAAGTGATCGACCTGGAACAGGAAATCAGCAAACACCAATTGACCGCCAAGGCCCTTCAGGAGAGCGAACATCAACTACAGATATTAAATAAAGCACTCGAACGACGGGTATCGGAACGAACCAGTGAACTTGTACAACGCAATAAAGAAGCGGTCGCATTGAATCAATCCCTGCAGACCACCATGCTGGATCTGCAGGCGGCCAATCGACGTGGTAAAAAGGACGCAGAAGAACTACGACAAGCCAATGCCGACTTGACCTCATTCGGCTATTCCGTTTCACATGATCTGCGCGCACCCTTGCGGGCCATCAGTGGATTTTCCCAGATCATCAACCGCAGCCACCGGCAACAACTCGATGACGAAGGTCAGCATTATTTCGAAAATATCATCAAAGCCAGTGAAAATATGTCGGCATTGATCGATGACCTGCTGCGTTATTCAAGAATCGGCCGCCGGGCGGTTCAATTGCAAGCCGTTGCCATCCGCGATCTCATTCAGGATACCCTCGAAATTCTGGATGAAAAGATACAGGCCGGCGGCACACTCATTACACTGCCTGACAAAATGCCTGTGGTCGATACGGACCCGACACTGATTGGCGAAATCTTTCAGAATCTGATCGATAACGCCCTGACCTACCGGCATCCCGACAAAAAGCCCGTCATTGAAATTTTCGACCACATCGGCGATGACACCCTCACCATTACCATCAAGGACAATGGTATCGGTATTGCCCCCGAATACCAGGACAAGGTTTTTGAAATCTTCCAGCGCTTACACAGTGCGGATCGCTATCCGGGCACCGGTATTGGCCTTGCCATTGTACACAAGGCCGCACAAATGCTCGGCAGCGAGATTACCCTGGAATCTGCAATCGACCAGGGTTGCCGTTTTTCGATAACACTACCACTTCACCGGTAAAGGAGTCCCTATGAGCTCACTGATACTATTAGTTGATGACAACCCCATGGATGTGGAGTTGACCCTCGACGCCTTCAAGCAGGCCCATTTAGACAATCCGGTCCATGTAGCCCATAACGGTCAGCAGGCACTGGATTATATACTGGGGGTTGGCGAATTCGCCGATCGAAACAGGCATCCCCTGCCGGGTATGACACTGCTCGATCTGAAAATGCCGGGTATCGATGGTCATGAGGTTCTCAGAAGAATCAAACAGGAGCCGCTGTTGAAACGACTACCGGTCATTATTCTGACTTCTTCCAAGGAAGAAGGCGACCGGGCCTTAAGTTATGATAACGGTGCCAACAGCTATCTGGTCAAACCGGTTTCATTCGATGGTTTTCTGGTTGTTGTCAAGCAAGTGGCCGAGTATTGGCTGACCTTGAATATCGAACCACCGCTTAACCCATCGACCTTCGTTAGCGACAGGAAGCCGTGATGAGTAAACCGCTTCAAATATTACACATCGACGACAACATATTTGATCGTGAGCTTGTGCAACATGCCTTGCAGGAACAGGGGGGGTTCAAACTCACGACAGCGGCAAATCAACGGGAGTGTGAACATTTGCTCAAAACCTGCCGTTTCGATCTGGTATTAAGTGATTTCACTATACTCGGTTTTAGCGGTCTGCAGGTGCTCGATGCTGTTCGGGATTGCAGCCCGGAAACTCCAGTCATTATTGTCACCGGCACCGGCTCGGAAGAAGTCGCCGTGGAGGCCATGAAACGTGGGGCTGTCGACTATGTACTGAAATCCCCACAACATATTCGAAAACTACCCGCCGCCATCTTCACTGCGCTCGAACAACAACGACTGCGGCGTGAAAATGCCTGGGCTGAACAGGCATTGCAGGAGTCTGAAGCCCGTTATCAGGATTTGTATGATCATGCCCCGGATATGTTTGCCTCGATTGAGGAAACAACCCAAACGATCCGGGATTGCAATCAAACCATGGCGGATCGTCTGGGTTATCAAAAAAGCGATCTGATTGGCAAGTCTATACTGGAAATTTATCATCCGGCTTGCAAAACCGAGGTTGAAAAGATATTTGCCCGCTTTCACAAGGTTGGCATGGTCAAAAATGTCGAGTTGCAGATGCGATGCAAAAATGGTGGCATCCTCGACATCCTGGTTAATGCCTCCGCAATACGAGGTGACGATGGCGAAGTTCTGTACAGCCGTTCCATCTATCATGACATCAGTGATCGAAAAAACTTTCAGCGACAATTGCAGCTAAGCCTGGAAGGTACTATTTCAGCCATCGGCAAAATCATCGGAGCACGCGACCCTTATGCCGCCGGTCATCAACGAAGTGTCTCAGCGCTGGCACTGGCCATCGGTGATACCATGAATCTGCCGAAGCAACAGCTCAAGGGTATACGGCTTGGAGCACTCATACTTGACCTGGGCATGATTCAACTGCCGGCCGAAATTCTCAACAAACCGGGCACACTGGCACCGCTGGAATACCAGCTGATACAGACCCACACCGAGGTTGGTTATGAAATTTTGCGGGATATTGAATTTCCCTGGCCTATCGCCGATATTGTCCACCAACATCACGAGCGCATGGATGGCTCCGGTTATCCACAGGGTTTGAAAAATGAGGCCATTCGTCTCGAGGCCCGGGTCATCGCGGTCGCTGATGTGGTTGTGGCCATGTGCTCCCATCGACCCTATCGGCCGAGTCTTGGGACTGACAAAGCACTCGAGGAAATCACGAAACATCGTGGCTTACTGTATGATGAGGCAGTAGTCGATGCCTGTTTAAGTCTCTTTGAAAACAGAAAATTCAGTTTCCGGGAATAACAAATGACCATAACACTGCACAACGCTAGACATATATCCCATGTGATCGCGCACACAGGATAATGCAGTACTGAACCGGTCACTGGAAAAATCATCGTAGTTAACACATTGTGCCGTAATGGTAACGTGTTTCCGGTTCAATTTTCCCTGTTCGCGATAAGGCCCGGGGAAACATAGCATGCGCTGGGAATGATCCGGGATATCAGCAAACGCAAACAAAACGAACAACACTGCGTCTAAGTCTAGAAGACTCCATTTAACCAGTGCCACGAAGATATTTTTTGGGTAGTCGTAGCTGTTCTTGTTGAACTTCTGCACTGTTCAGTCTCCCGATATTCAATCTTTGTATATTGTGGTATTTGGTGTAACCAATTCACTACATTGTGTCGACGATGTTGTAACAAGTTTGTTGCATGTCGGCAAATGGCAACACTTGTCATGTTTTTGACACAGGTCAAGATAATCGACCGAAATAGCGGTCTCCCCTAATTGACAGCATATTTGTGGGGCCTAGACTACGCCTCAAGGTATTCGTCAATACCGAAACTTTTATATCGTGTTATCAAATAGTTAAACATTTAGTTTTTTAAATATTTGCATTTATCATAGTTATATTCAATAAACATAGTAGTTTAGTTAGTATTGTTTTTATCAGTTTAATATTCACATCATCTACGTTGAATTGGGAGAAGTACGTCATGAAAATGAAACACCTTTTGGCAGCCAGTTGTTCGGCCGCCTTGTTGCTGGTCTCCGCAGAAAGCCAGGCTATACCCGCATTTGCGCGGGCCAACAGCCTGCCTTGTGCGGCTTGTCACACGGCCTTCCCGGCATTGAATGAATTTGGACGCGCCTTCAAAATGCATGGCTATCGTCTGACCGATGCCAGTCAGGGTTCCAAGGACACTGATTTTGCCACCCAGGTTAGTCAGTTCCCGATTTCCGCTTCCCTGATATCCCGCCCCTATGTCAAGGACAAAGGCGGAAATACCGAAATTCGTGCTATCCATGAACTCGAGATCTTCACCGGTGGTATTTTCTACAAAAACCTGTCCGGTATGTTTGAAATTGAATCGGAAGGTGAAGACGGTTTTGGCAATGTCCTCGGTCTGGCGGCCATGAATTATGACGTTAATGATGCCGCACATGTACAGATTGCCTTTGCACCGACCTTTTTTGCCGACCCGTATGACACCTTGTCCAGTTCCCGTCGTTTGACAGCCGCACATTACGACATTCTGAACACCAAATACGGACATGCTGATAATAATGACAAAATGCGTCATTCACGTCAGCAGGTCTCCCTGTTTGGCCGTGTAGCCGACCGCGTATTTTACAATGTCGGTATCGGTGGTCTGACCGGTGACAATGTTGCCAATCAATCTACCGTTGCCTTTGGACGAGTTGCAGTTGATGTGACACCATCCGTCATGATCGGCGCATTTGGTCTCAGCGGCACCTGCAAAACCACGATGGTTTCCGATTTTGCCGATTGCCAGGGATCAACAACCGACCGCAGCTTCAGCCGTGCCGGTCTGGATACCCAAATGGACTTCGGTGCCATGCGTCTAACCGGTGTCTACCTGAATGCCTCGGATGATCTGGTCAGCAGCACTGCCTCTGAAAGCAACAGTTTCTCCTACCTGCAGGCCATCTACTTCGCCAAGGTTGGTGATAAAACTGTCATTCCGCTGTTTCGCTATGAAACTTCCCAGTCCAACGATGGTAATGATGAAACCAAACGGATGACCCTGGGCCTGTCCTACTATCTGCTGGATAATTTCAAGGCTTCGGTGGAATACGGTAATGATACTTCCGTACCAGCCGGTGCCACGAAATCTTCAAACGTCACCTTCCAGGTACAGGGCGCCTTCTAAAGCGACTGCTGTAAGGATTGCATAAATGCAAAGCCGGGCAACGCCAGTTGTCCGGCTTTTTTTGCCTTGACGACCTGATTTTCTGGATTCCCGCCTTCGCGGGAATGAAAGCTGGTGCTACAAAAATGACAGCTGGTGCTACAAAAATGACAGCTGTTCTACGAAGATGAGAGACGGGATTTGCTGGTCGTTTTAAAACGTCTCATATCACCTAGGAGTCCCCACACCGCCGGTGGCGCTACGCTATCATGCAGCAAACAAAAATTGTGTTGTTAATAAATTCAATAGGTTACATTTTTGTTTGACAAGAGCCCCTGCTGTGCAAGCCGGCAACAATGCGACCATCAATCATCACAAGACCCATGCCGATCAGGACCATGCCGAAAAAATGTTTCAATTCCAGTTGTTCATTGAGAAACAGGGCGCCAAGCACAATTGCGCTGACCGGTATCAGAAAGGTCACAAGCAACAAATTGGTTGCACCGGCCGTCGACAACAGGCGAAAATAAATGATATAGGCCAACGCCGTGGAAAACAGAGCCAGTGCCAGAATTGACGCTCCGGTCTGCCAACCCGGTACAGGCAGGTTCCAGGGATGATCCACGAGCAACACGATCGGGATCAGGCATATTGTGGCAGTTGTCACCTGGCCGGTAGCGACCACCATGGGTTTGATCCCCAATGTCCTGAAACGACGACCAAAAACCCCGGCGATTGCATACGACAAGGCTGCGCCCAGGATTGCAAGCAGTGCCAAACTGCCGCTGTTGAACTGCAGAGCATCAAAGCCGAAGATGACAGCCACACCGACAAAACCGGTCAAGATGCCGAGTGCCCGGGCAAGTGTTAATTTTTCATCCCGGGTAAAAATGTGTGCCACCAGGATGGTGAATAATGGTGCAGTAGCATTGAGTATCGAGGCCAGACCGCTAGCAATATGTGTCTGTCCCCAGACAATCAGACTGAAGGGAATGCTGTTATTGAGCAGACTCATGACCAGAAACAATAACCACAGCCGTCGATCCTGAGGCATCCGCATACCCAGGACACGCAGCACGACATACAGGGCCAGGGCTGCCAGTCCCACCCGCAAGGTCACAATGGTCAATGGCGGCAGGCTTTTCACGGCAATACCGACAAAGAAAAATGAGCCACCCCAAAGCATCGATAGCAAGACCAACAGCGCCCATTCGGTTACCTGCATCCTGGTATTGACTGTTTCCATTTTCATTCCATTTCTGATGATTGATTCATACGATCGAGACTACGTTAAACCAAAATCGACAGCAATCCACTTCTTGCGCTATCAAGGGATTTGCCTGGACAACAGAAACTTCCTAAAGAAATTCGATATCAAGGGGTTACAGATCGTTTTTTAGCTCTATGGCTATTGGGATCAAAAATTCATCAATGTAGCCAACAAATTGCTGCGTAGAAAATCCGGAAAAAACTCCTGACAAGACACCCTGCTGGATACCGTTGTTCTTTGATAACGGATTAAAATCTTCTCTATGACGCCTGAACGGCTGTCTTGTTATCAACCATATCAGGCGTGATGTTTGACACCGTATCGACTGTGTTTTGTTTCGTCTTTGCGGCTCTTGACTTGCTGACTGCCAGAATATTCCCCAACACCACCAGCACGGCACCGATTACGGCTGACAGGGTCCAGACATAGGATTCGTAGAATGTGGACAAGGTCAGTGCCACAACCGGAAACATGACCGCAGCATAACCAGCCTTGTCGGCGCCAATTCTGCCAATCAGGGTCAGATAACAGCCAAATGCCAGGACCGAACCGAACAGTGCCAGAAAAATCAGACTGATGGTGTAGCCTGGCTGCAGGTCATAGATAAAATGGGCACCACTGAGCGCAACATAAGCAGCCATAATCAATGCACCAAAGGTCATGCCCCAGGCATTGGTGACGACGACCGATAATCCCCGCCGTTGATTTCTGGCGGATATGATATTGCCCAGCGAGGCCACATAGGTCGCCAGCAGACTCAGGCCCAGACCCCTAGCAACAACGGCTGGGTCGACTTTATAAAATTCGGGGTAAAACCCGAGTGTGATACCTGCCAAACCCAGCACCGCCCCGGCGACTACCCGTTTGTTTACCGGCTGCTTTAAAAACAATGCGGCATTGAAGACATTCATCAAGACCACGGTTGAGAACACCACGGCTATGAGACCGGAGGTCAACAGACCCGTGGCCCAGTAAAAGAGCAGATAATTGGTAGAAAACAGAAAAATTGCCTGCAGCAGGATAAAGATCAGCCCATCGCGATCGAGTCGCAACCGGTAACGTCGCAGACGACAATAGACCAGCAGGATTGCTGCGGCCAGGGCAAAACGATAGACCAGGGAAACCTCTGGTTCAACCACCCCGAGTTGGAAGCGGATGGCGAACCAGGTGGTGCCCCAGATGAGGACCGTCCATAGATACAGCGCCGCAGAATGATTCAGCAACTGCTTTACGCCTGCCAAAATGCCTTGCGCACTTCCTGTTGTACCTGTTCCCGGCTTAAACCGATATCCTTGAGCAGTCTGGCATCCTGGCTCGCCAGATCACGTCGACCGTCCGCCCTGGCATACCATATAGACAGCATTACCATTGAATTCGACCAGATCCGCTCGACGATCTTTTCCAGATCATCCCAGCCTACTGAGTTTTTGTGATCCGCGATCTGTGTGATTGCCATGATGCTCTCCTGTAATAATGAACCCGGTAAAACAACAAAACTGATTCGAGTTGGTATTCTAGCGTAATACTGTTATCATAACAGATACAGTTTATTTGAAATGCGACCATAACAATTATGCAACAAACACTAACCCGAAATCAGCATGACGGCTTTCTCTATGAACAGGTTGTCAACCAGGTCATGCAGATGATGGAGAGCAACACATTGCGGATTGGCGAACGTCTGCCGTCGTTGCGTAAAATGAGCAAACAACTCAATGTCAGCATTGCCACGGTGATGCAGGCCTATGTTCAGCTGGAGAGTCAGGGTCGGGTCGAAACCAGGCCACAATCCGGTTTCTATGTAAAATCCAGACCCATCGTTGAACCCTCGTTACCAAAACCCACCCGGCCACGTCCGTTGCCCCGACGCATCCAGTTTGGTGATGACATCAGCTCCCTGTTCAGTCTCTCCAATGTGCCCGGTGTCATCCCCCTGGGTGTGGCCAATCCGGCCCATGAATTATTACCCTCCAAAGGCCTGACCCGGGCCTTGAAAAAAGTGGCATCACTACGACCGGTGGAGACCATGAGTTACTGTTATCCGCCCGGCGACGCCGGTCTGCGCCGGCAAATTGCACTTCGCTCCATGGAACGGGGTGTCAATGTCAGCCCCGACGATTTTATTATCACCACCGGTGCTACCGAGGCCTTGTCGATCAGTCTGCAGGCCGTGGCCCGGCCGGGCGACGCCATCGCGGTGGAATCCCCCACCTATTTCTGTCTGCTACAGATTATCGAGCGTCTGGGCATGATGGCCGTTGAAATCTGTACCAACCCCGATACCGGCATCTGTATGGACTCCCTGGCCCAGGCCCGACCCACCGCGGGGAACCAAGGCCGTCTTTCCGTGTCACAGTTGCCTGACACCCCCGTCCCCCGCATCGCGCG
>CAZTLH010000081.1:0-9544 GCA_964614335.1 uncultured Gammaproteobacteria bacterium | reverse complement strand
GACCAAAGTCCGCTTTTCCACAGTAGGCTCTCTATTCTCGGACAGGCTCCTAGGGCTTATTTGCTGGTGATCACTTCGGCCCGGACAGCCCGGGCCAGTTTGTCGAGGACACCATTCACAAACTTGTAGCCCTCCGGGTCGCCATAGGTTTTTGCCAGTTCGATGGCTTCATTAATAACAACCTTGAGGGGCACGGACAATTCATAGGACAGTTCATAACAGGCTATCCGTAATATGGCTCGCTCAACAGGATCGATCACGGTGATCGATCTTTTCAAAAAGGGCTGTATTTTGTCATCCAGCTCCTCAAAACAAAGACCGATTTCCGCTGTTAACTGCTCGAAGTACTTTTGATCAAAGTCAGCGCGTTGTTGCTTCCAGAGATCGTTAACATATTTCGATTCAACAACATTTTGTCGCCCACCGATATCCCATTGATAGAGCGCCTGCATTGCAGCACGACGGCTATTATGCCGTGACAGTGCACTCATTTCGGTTAACGCTCCAGTTGTTGTAGCAAATTGACCATTTCCAGTGTCGCCAACGCGGCCTCAGCCCCTTTGTTGCCGGCTTTGGTGCCAGCACGCTCGATGGCCTGCTCGATAGTATCCACCGTCAGCACACCGAAGCCGATTGGAATTTCGCATTGCTGACTGACCAAACCAAGTCCTTTTACACATTCACCGGCGACATAATCAAAGTGTGGCGTAGCCCCACGAATCACCGCACCGAGTGCGACAATTCCTTGATAACGACCGGATTTTGCCATCTTTCGCAACACCAGCGGGAGCTCGAATGCTCCTGGCACACGCACCACCTGCATGTTTTCTGCCGCGACGCCGTGACGTCTCAGGGTATCCTGTGCCGCCTCGAGCAGGCGTTCTGTAATAAAATCATTAAACCGGGTGACGGCCAGACCAAACCGGGCATCACCAGCTGTCAACATGCCTTCGATCACTGTTTCCATTTATTCTCCCTCATATATCGACTGCATCAAATCGAATATCGATTTTAGCACCTGACAGCCGGTTGAAATTTTCACGAGCAAACCTATACCTGAGTATTGCCGCAGTTATCCGGCCGGAACACTAATATAATCCTCAATCTCCAGATCAAAGCCTGACAAGGCATGCGGTTTGCGACTGCCACCCAATATCAACATTTTCCCGACACCGAGATCTGCCAGAATCTGCCCCCCGGCACCCAGCATACGCAAATCTCCGGGGGTATTATCACTGATATCCTGTTCCGGTTCTACCTGCTGGATACTTTTCAACAATTGCTCTGGTGTTTCTTCAAAATTGAGGATAACCAGTACGCCGGCCGGCTGCTGACTGATATAGGCCATGGCATCTTCCAGAGACCAGAATACTTCGCGCCGGTCGGTCAGCATATGATACACACCATGGTGGGCATGAACTCTGACCGGAATTTTCTGTTCCCGGTCAATCTGCCCCCTGACCAGGGCCAGGTGAGTAGCATGGTCGATCTGGTCCTGATAGGCAACGACCTGAAATGCACCATAGCGGGTCATCATCTGGGTTTCCAGCACCCGTTTCAGGGTTGGTTCGTGTTTGATGCGGTAACGAATCAAATCTGCGATGGTACCAATAGACAGACCGTGACGAGCAGCAAATTTTTGCAAATCAGGGAGTCTGGCCATTGTGCCATCGGGTTTGAGAATTTCACAAATTACGCTCGATGCCTCAAAACCGGCCATCCGCGCCAGATCTACACCGGCTTCGGTATGACCGGCCCGGGTCAACACACCGCCTGGTTGTGCCATCACCGGAAAAATATGACCTGGTGTGACAATATCCTCCGCCCTGGCATCACTACGTGCCGCAGCCTTGACCGTGGTGGCCCGATCTGCGGCAGAAATACCGGTAGTCACGCCACTCGCCGCCTCAATGGAAACAGTAAAAGCCGTATTGAAACGGGCATTATTGTCAGCCACCATCAGCTTCAGGCCCAACTGCGAACAACGCTCCTCGGTCAGGGTTAAACAAATCAGACCGCGACCCTGGGCTGCCATAAAATTGATATGCTCCGCTTCCACAGCCCCCGCTGCGATTAACAGGTCACCTTCATTTTCACGATCTTCATCATCGACCAGGATGACCATGCGACCTTGGCGGTAATCTTCAATCAACTGTTCGGCAGTCGCCAGTTCAGCAGACTCTTCGTGAATCGGTACAGTCTTGTCAGTCATTGCATCCTTCTCAAGGTAAAAATCCGTTATCAGTTAAAAGCTCGCGAGATACAGCAGCTCCCGACCCCATCTGTTCACAGGCCAGGAGGCGAGCCAGATATCGTGCCACCAGATCGACTTCCAGATGCACCGCAGTACCGGCCCGATAGCTATCCATAATCGTGGATTGTATCGTGTGTGGAACAATATTGACCGTGAATTGGCAGTCGCTGGCTGCGGCATCCCAGTCATCGACAGTATTGACGGTAAGACTGACACCGTCAATACAGATTGACCCTTTGGCTGCGATGTAGCGTGCCAATGATGGCGGCGCGGAAAAGCGCAGACGACAGGAACGGGCATCCTGCGAAAGTTCCATAACCTGCCCTACCCCATCAACATGACCGGAAACCAGGTGACCACCCAGTGGAGTAGTTGCGAGCAGTGCCAATTCGAGATTGACCCGCTGGCCCGGTGCCATTTTGCCTAGCAGGGTGCAGGACAATGTTTCTGCGGAAACATCCGCGACAAATCCTCTATTGGTAATCTGGACTGCTGTCAGACATACACCATTGACAGCAATACTGTCGCCGATCGCGATACGGTCTTGGGATGAAATAGCCGGACAAGCTACCTTCAGGCGCAAATCACCATGTTGAAGGTGATGTTCTGCTATGCAGCCGACCGCCTGAATAATGCCGGTAAACATCTCGTCAGTTTCTCCGACGCAGAGACAGACGTAAATCTTCGCCCACCATTCGTTGATCGTGCCAGAGCATCCTGGGTGCATCACACAAGTGCTCGAGACCAGGTAACTGTAACAAGCCCCGGGCATCGGTACCAAGAAATTTCGGCGCCAGATAGACGATCAATTCATCAACCAGATTCAACCCGACCAGGGCGCCGGCCAATGTCGCGCCGGCTTCTACCAGCACCGAGTTAATCTCCCTGACTGCCAACAGTTCCAGCAACTTGTGCAAATCCAGTCGTTGATCCGATAGTGACATGGTTAAAACCTGCACACCCTGCCGTTGCAATTGCTCGATGCGTCCACCATCCTTTGCAGCGGTTAAAATCCATATTTCCCCTTCCTCAGAGAAAATCCTGGCCGTAGCCGGGGTCCGCAAGTGGGTATCCAGTATGATTCTTACCGGTTGTCTGCCTGTTTCATGGTCACGTTGTGTCAAACGGGGGTCATCGGCCAGGATCGTTTCAACACCGGTCATTATTGCCCCATGACGGGCACGCAAGCATTGCACATCCTGACGCGCAGCATCACCCGTAATCCACTGACTTTCGCCATTGGCCATCGCCGTTCGGGCATCAATACTGGCCCCCAGTTTGACGGTCACCCAGGGCTGGCCTTCGCGCATGCGTTTAAAAAAACCACGATTGATTTCAAGCGCGGAGGCTTCCAGCAACCCGGTTTCAACGGTCACGCCGGCAGCCCGCAGCAAACCGAAACCGGCTCCTTCAACCCGCGGATTGGGATCTTCAACAGCGGCAACCAGTCGCACAATACCGCCATCCAGCAATGCATCTGCACACGGAGGTGTCCGCCCCTGGTGACTGCAGGGTTCGAGGGTGACATAGGCCGTAGCACCGGTTGCCGCATCACCTGCTTGTTGTAAAGCCAGAATTTCCGCATGAGGCTGACCTGCCTGACGATGCCAGCCACTACCGACGATTAGATCATTTTTGACCAGCACACAACCAACCGCCGGATTGGGATGCGTCGTCTTCTGGCCCCGGGCAGCAAGCTGTAGCGCCTGGGCCATAAATTGATGATCAGTCAGTGAAAACACGGTCATCAATCCGGCAGGCTATTGTCCACAGGAAGGCCATTTTGATCTTCCTCTTGCAGTCGATTATTTCGCAAACGATCCAGTGCCTGACTGAAGGCATCGACATCTTCGAAACGCAAATATACCGAGGCAAAACGGACATAGGCCACTTCATCCAGTTGTCGCAACTCCTCCATAACCATGGCACCAATTTTTTGTGAGGAGATCTCCTGCTCTCCATGACTCATCGCCCCACGAACGATCCGGCGTAGTGATGCGTCCAGACTACCGGTCTGTACCGGCCGCTTTTGCAAGGCACGTTGTAAACCGGTGCGTAATTTGTCTTCATTGAAATTTTCACGACGGCCGTCAATTTTGATTACCCTTGGCAGCTGCAACTCGGCCCGCTCAAAGGTAGTGTAACGCTCACCACAGGCCTGGCACTCCCGACGGCGACGGACGACATCGCCTTCATCCGAGAGTCGCGTATCGATGACCCGGGTATCGTCATCCAGACAGTAAGGACAACGCATATCGCTCAGCTACAATCCAGTTCAGACCATATCACCGGCACCACCTTCATTCTTTTTAACCTGGGCCAGATTCTCCCGACTGACACCAAGCATCAAGGTCACCGGGCTGGCAATAAAGATAGAAGAATAGGTCCCGACGACGACGCCGATAATCAGTGCCAGGGCAAAGCCCAACATCACCTCACCACCAAGAAAATACAGTGCCAGCAAGACCAATAGTGTTGTCACAGAAGTCAGCACGGTACGAAGCAATGTTTCGTTAACCGATCGATTCATTAAATCAGCCGTACTCATTTTTCGTAGCTTGCGAAAATTTTCACGAATACGGTCAAACACCACGATGGTGTCATTCAGTGAATAACCGATTACCGCCAGAATAGCTGCCAACACCGGCAATGTAAATTCAAACTGGAATAATGAGAAACAACCGACGGTAATCAGGACATCATGCACCAGCGCGGCCACCGAACCGACAGCAAATCGCCACTCGAATCGCCAGGCTACATAAATCAGGATGCCAATCAACGCATACAACATGGCCAGGGTTCCTTGATCTGCCAGTTCCCGACCCACCTGGGGTCCAACAAATTCAACCCTGCGCATATCCACGCTGGTGCCTTTTGATCGCAGCGCCGCCATCACCTTGTTACTGAGCTTGGCATTCGATTGTTGCCCTGATGCCGGCAGTCGAATCAACACATCTTTTGAGGTACCAAAATATTGCACCAGGGCTTTGTCCATACCCGCCTGTTTCAGGTTCTGGCGTACATCATTGATAGCAGCTGGCTCCTGATATGCCACCTCCACCAGCGTGCCACCGGTAAAATCGATACCAAAATTGAGACCACGGATGATTAATGAAATAATGCCAACCAGAATCACCAGACCCGAAATTGCCATAGCAATCTTGCGTCGCCCCATGAAATCAATTTTGGTCGTATGTTTGAAAATTTCTTTCATAACGTTCTCAGATCGCTAAGCGTTTCAGGGTGCGGCCACCATAAATCAGATTGATAATACCGCGGGTTACAAATATTGCCGTAAACATCGAGGTGATGATACCGACACTCAATGTCACGGCGAAGCCCTTGATGGGGCCGGTGCCAAAATTAAATAACACTATCGCGGCAATCAATGTGGTTACATTGGCATCAACAATGGTAGTAAAAGCCCGATCATAACCGGCATGAATACTGGCGTGAGGACTGTTGCCATTACGCAATTCCTCACGTATCCGTTCATAAATCAACACATTGGCATCCACCGCCATACCCACGGTAAGTACGATACCGGCCACACCAGGCAAGGTTAAGGTAGCCTGAAACAGGGATAATACTGCAACGGTCAAAACCAGATTCAGAGCCAGCGCCACATTAGCCACCAAGCCGAACAGGCGGTAATAAACCAGCATGAAAATCAGTACCACGATAAAACCGATGACCACGGCACGAAAACCCTGATTGATATTTTCCTGACCCAGACTCGGGCCGACGGTACGTTCTTCAACGATATCGATGGGTGCAGCCAGGGCGCCGGCACGCAACAACAGGGACAAATCCCGTGCCTCACCGATACCACCGATACCTTCAATCTGAAAACGCCGGCCCAGTTGATCACGAATCACCGGTGCGGTAATGACTTCTTCGATGTTTTTCTTGATCCTGACGGCCTTGCCTTTCTTGTCCAGAACAGGGGTGCCATCAGCCTTTAACTTGGCCTCGGAACGTATTTCCTTATAGACGACCGCCATACGTTTGCCAATATTTTTACCGGTAATCCGCTGATTGATTGTTGCACCACGTGCATCGAGGGTTATAAAGACTACTGCTCCACCCCGCTGGCTATCGAGTCCAGCAGCAGCATCAACGACATTATCCCCGGAATAGATAATCCGTTTTCGCAGCAATATTGGACGTTTGTCACGATAGTAATAAATTGCAGACCCGGCAGGAATCGTCCCATTGATGGCCCCGGCAAGATCATGCTCTTCATCGACCATTCTTATTTCCAGAGTGGCCGTTCGACCCAGAATTTCCTTGGCCTTGGCGGTATCCTGAACACCGGGCAATTGCACCACAATACGATGCTCACCCTGACGCTGTACCACCGGCTCGGCAACACCAAGCTCATCGATTCGATTTCGCAGTGCTGTCATGTTCTGCTCAACCGCAAACTGGGTGATATCTCGTTTCGCCTTATCGGTCAGACTGGCCAGCAAATAGGCGTTGCCTTCGCGATCAACTTCCTGCAACGTCAGCTCTGCCAGTTTTTTGTTAATTACCGCAGCTGCCTTGGTCCGGTCTTCAGCAGTACGTAATCTAAGTTCAATACCACCTTGCTTCATCTGCCGGATACTGCGATATCGGATGGCTGCCTCACGCAATGTAGAGCGCAAATCTCCAACATACCGGTTTTCTGCACGGGAGATGGCACTGGCCAAATCCACATCGAGCAAAAAATGCACCCCACCACGAAGGTCCAACCCCAGATACATGGGCAAGGCATTGATTTTGGCCATCCAGTGTGGGGTAGCCGGCATCAGACTCAAAGCAACAGTAAAATGATCACCAAGCGATTTTTTGATCAAATCCTTGGCTTTGAGCTGATCTTCCGTATTGGCCAGACGCATTTTTATACCGGCACCTTCGCGGATTGCTGACTTCGGTTTAATGCCGCTGGACTGCACGATTGACTCAACCGTTGACAAGGTCTCAGCCGTGACCTTGTAATTGCGGACGCCCCGAATCTGTAACCCTGGATCTTCACCATACAGATTCGGCAAAGCATACAGGAGCCCTGGAATAATAATCAGAGCCATCAGGGCATATTTCCACCACGGATATTGGTTCAGCATGGTATACGGTCTTTGAGTGTTACGATGAATGAAACAGAAAGGATTTTTTCAGGCTTGCTAACGTCTGATTACTTGGAACTCGCCTGTTTTGGAACCAGGGTCTGGATGGCGTGACGTTGTACCTTGACCTGGACATTGGCTGCAACTTCAAGACTCACATAATTATCGTCGACTGCAGTAATACGCCCCATCAATCCACCATTGGTCAGGACATGATCTCCTTTTTTCAACCCTGCCACCATTTCTTTTGTTTGTTTGGCCCGCTTCTGCTGCGGTCGAATCAAAAAGAAGTAAAACAGTACAAAAAGTACAATCAGGGGAACAAAACTAAGAATTGGATTACTGGGTGTGGCACCACCGGTTTGTGCTACAGCATCTAGGATGAAAAATTCCATTAAATAAGCCTCATAATTCAATTGATTTGCACCCGTCTTCCAGGGAGTTATCCCACCAGAACCGGGCATCCATAAACTTCACTCTGCTAAACGGTCAATTATGCCACATTTACTGATTTGTTGCTGTCTCGTTCCCGATCAATCCAGGCTTGCGCAAAACGCTGAAAATTTTGGTCTTCGATGGCCTGACGTATTTGTCGCATCAAGCTTTGATAGAAATACAAATTATGCAGGGTAGCCAGACGGGAGCCCAATATTTCGTGAGATCGATGCAAGTGATGCAGATAGGCGCGGCTATAATGCAGGCAGGTATAACACCCACAATCAGGATCCAATGGCAATAAATCGCTGCGGTAACGGGCATTACGGATCTTGACTGCGCCCTGACCGGTAAATAGCCAGCCATTGCGGGCATTGCGTGTCGGCAATACGCAGTCCATCATATCCACACCCCGGGACACTGCCTTGATAATGTCTGTCGGCGTACCGACCCCCATCAGATAACGTGGTTTGTTTTGTGGCAACAACTGCGTTACACCCTGCAGAATACGATCCATGTCTGCCTTGGGCTCGCCAACCGACAAGCCACCAATGGCATAGCCTTCAAAACCAATAGCCCGCAAACCTTCTGCCGAAGTCTGACGCAGATCCTCATACATCCCGCCTTGTACAATACCGAACAAGGCCCCGGGATGTTCCTGATGTGCATCCTGACAGCGTTGTGCCCAACGCAACGATAATTCCATGGAGTCTCGACTCTGCTCCCAACTGGCCGGGTAAGGAGTACATTCATCGAACACCATAATGATATCTGATTGCAGAGCATGCTGGATCGCCATCGATTCTTCCGGACCCAAAAATTGCTTCGAGCCATCAATGGGTGATTGAAAGTTTACACCCTGCTCGGTAATTTTACGGATTTTGGCCAGACTCCAAACCTGAAACCCTCCGGAATCTGTCAATATAGGGTGAGACCAATGCATAAATTCGTGCAATCCACCATGCGCCATGATTACTTCCGCACCTGGCCTCAACATCAGATGAAAGGTATTTCCGAGGATGATCTGTGCGCCACAAAGCTCCAGCTCTTCCGGTGTCATGGCCTTTACAGTGCCGAGTGTTCCTACCGGCATGAAGGCAGGCGTATCGACACGGCCGCGGTCAAAATCAAGTCGCCCCCGTCGCGCCAAACCATCTTGTTGTAATCGGGTAAATTTCATGGCGCGCGATTATACGATGTCGTCCGCTGTCGTGCCACGAACATCGCATCTCCATAACTGAAAAAACGATACCCCCGCTCAATCGCCAACCGATAATTACGCAAAATAAACTCCCGACCTGCAAATGCACTCAACATCATCAACAATGTCGAACGGGGCAGATGGAAATTGGTCACCAGGGCATCGACCACCTGAAACTGAAAACCTGGATAAATAAAGATACGCGACTCACCCGAAAACGGCTGAATTGTTCCATCGCTGGCAGCAGTTTCCAGGGCTCTGACGGTGGTCGTCCCCACAGCAATAACCCGCCCCCCTCGCTGACGTACAGCCGCTATCTGGTCACACAGGTACTGGGACACCATGAAATGCTCGGCATGCATTTTGTGATCGACTATATTTTCTGTCCTGACCGGTTGGAATGTCCCCGCACCGACATGCAGGGTCAAATAACCCAACTCCACATCCATGTTCTTTAGCCTGCCCAACAGTGATTCAGTAAAGTGCAAACCGGCTGTTGGCGCGGCCACCGCACCGTCTTCACGGGCATAAATGGTCTGATAACTG
>CAZTLH010000080.1:0-9555 GCA_964614335.1 uncultured Gammaproteobacteria bacterium | reverse complement strand
GATAGGCATAGGCCTGATGATGCGAACGGCCGACACGGCCACGTAGCTGATGCAGTTGCGAGAGCCCGAAACGGTTGGCCCGGTTGATGAGGATGGTATTGGCATTGGGGATGTCGATACCGTTTTCGATAATGGTGGAACAGAGCAGGATGTGGTAGCGACGATGATAAAACTCCCGCATGATATGCTCGAGTTGACGTTCCGGCATTTGACCGTGGGCAATGGCAATTTCGCATTCGGGCAATATCTCATGCAGACGTTCGGCCATGGCATTAATGGTGCTGACTTCGTTATGCAGGAAATAGATCTGGCCACCACGTCGCAGCTCACGTTGACAGGCTTCGCGGATTAACTGATTGCTCCATTCCCGGACAAAGGTCTTGATGCTGAGACGATTGAGCGGCGGGGTCGAGATGATCGAAATTTCACGCAAACCCGACATCGCCATGTGCAGGGTTCGAGGGATGGGTGTCGCAGTCAGGGTCAGGATATCCACCTCGGCTCTGAGCTTTTTCAGTTTCTCCTTTTGCCGTACACCGAATCGTTGTTCTTCATCGAGGATCAGCAGCCCCAGATTCCTGAAGGCAATATCGCTTTGTAACAAACGATGAGTGCCGATCACGATATCGAGTTTGCCGGCTCGCATACGTTCAAGAACGGCATCGATATCACGACGACTGCGAAAACGGGATAACAACTCAATGCTGATGGCCTGATCGGCAAAGCGGTCGGTAAAATTCTGAAAATGCTGCTGTGCCAGCAGTGTGGTCGGCACCAGTATGGCTACCTGACGACCACTTTCAACCACCACAAAAGCAGCCCGCAGTGCGACTTCTGTCTTGCCAAAACCCACATCACCACAGACCAGTCGATCCATGGCCTGGGGTGCCACGAGGTCCTTGATGACTGCACCGATTGCGGCTGCCTGGTCCGGTGTTTCTTCGAAGGCGAAACCGCTGCTAAAGCCGAGATAAGAGGCTTCATCGAAATCACAGGCCTGGCCTTCGCGACTCTTTCGCAAGGCTTCTACCGACAATAATTCTGCAGCAACATCATGGGCGCGTTTGTCGGCGCGTTTTTTTGCTTTGCTCCAGGTTTCGGAGCCGAGCTTGTGTAGTGGAGCGGTTTCACTGTTGCCACCGATATAGCGGGTTACCTGTTGCAGTGACAGGATTGGCACATAAAGTTTATCGTGATTCCGATAGGTGATCACCAGAAACTCCTGGGGATTGCCATCAATATCAAGGTGCTCAAGACCCTGATAACGGCCGACGCCATGATCGACATGGACCACCGGATCATCGATATTCAGCTCGGCCAGCGAGCGGATGACGGCATTGGGATCGGTCGTGCCTTGTGCGCGCCGTCTGCGCTGCAGGACCTGGTCACCATAGAGCTGGGATTCGGTAATCAGGGCAATGGCAGGGTTGCCATGCAATAACAGTCCTTGGTCGAGTTCCCCGATAAGCATTCCAACCCGGCATTCCCGGTCTTCGACAAATGAAATAAACGAAGGAAATTCCCGGGTCTGCTCGCCGGCTTGAGCGAGGATACTGAGCAGGGCTTCGCGTCGCCCGGTAGTTTCTGCCACCAGGGCGATACGGCCGTCAAATGCATCAATAAAGCGGGTCAGTGCCTGATAGGGTTTGGCACTTTTATGCTCTACTGGAAGTTGCTGTGGTAAATCACAGGGGAAGCAACATGCAACAGAGGGATCGATGGCTTGTTTTGGTGTATTCGGCTTCTGGCTGAAATGGTGCGAGAGTCTAATCTGCCGCAAGCGCTGGCAGCGTTTGTTAAGGTTGCTGTCGGGGATATATAACGCCTCGGGTGGCAGGGCGGGGCGCTCCCGGTCGCCCTTGACGGCAAGATAACGGTCGTGTGTCTCGGCCTGAAAGTGGCTGGCGGCAGCGTCAATATCTTCGTCCAGGATGGCAATGGTCGAGGGGGGAAGATAGTCGAACAGGGTGGCCGTGGAATCAAAAAACAAGGGAAACAGGTAGTCCACACCCACCGGTGGCTGTCCCTTGCTGACACCACGATACACTTCACTGTTATTTGGATCACCGGCGAAGGTTTGGCGGAAACGCTGTCGAAAATGTCGGATGGCCTCCTCAGTCATCGGAAACTCACGTGCCGGCAGCATCCGGATTTGTGTTGTTGCTTCGGCCGAGCGTTGCGTTTCCGGATCAAAATAGTGGATCGACTCAATTTCGTCATCAAACAGATCCAGCCGGAATGGCTGGTTACTGCCGATTGGAAAGATATCAAACAGCCCCCCCCGGATGGCATATTCACCACAGGCCAGGACCTGGGAAACGGCTGCATAGGAAGCCTGTTGCAGTTGGCTGCGCAGTTTTTGTACATCCAGACGCTGACCCTGTTGCAATGAAAAAGCGTGTCCTCGAAGATAATCCGGTGGTGGCAGGCGTTGCATTAAATTAGCAACAGATGTGAGAATAATGCCCTGCGGTCGTTGATCGAGTTCATGCAACAGCCCCAGCCGTCGCGAAATGATATCCGGGTGAGGTGAAAAGACATCATAGGGCAGACATTCCCAATCCGGGAAGAGTCTGGTTTTTGTTGCGGTTTCCGATGCCTGTTCGCCGAGAAAAAAATGGATTTCTGATTCCAGGCGTTTGGCCTGCCGGCTGCTACGACAAACCACCAGCAGGGGCTCCGATTGCTGTTGGCCCAGTTGACTGATCGCCAGTCCGGTGGCGGCACCTGGTAAACCGGACCATTGCATCCTGGTTTGCGTCGATGATGGTACGGAGTTGGCAATAAGGGTGGTAAAATCGAGCATGAAAAAGGGCAGTCGAGATCAATAAACGGCGTGGGAGTATACCGAAATTAATGGATGGAAGATAATCAATGAGCGTGAATAAATCGTCCATCTGGACCCTGTTGCCTGCGGCCGGTCTCGGCCAGCGTGCCGGGGAGGGCTTGCCAAAACAGTACCGTTTGCTGGACCAGAAACCGGTTATTTGCCGGACCCTGGATCGTCTTTTGGCGGTCGATGGATTGTCCGGTGTGGCGGTCGGGGTTGCAGCCGATGACGAATATTGGCAGAAGGTTTGTCCGCAGCATCCGTATTTGCTAAAGGCCTACGTTGGTGGTGTGGAACGCGCCGATACCGTGCTGCGGGGTTTGCAGTATCTGCGACTACACGGTGCAGCAGAGCAGGACTGGGTGCTGGTTCATGATGCCGTGCGCCCCTGTGTGCGGGTGGCCGATGTGCATAAATTATTGCAGGCAGTTCTTGATGGTGCAGGTGAAACTGCAGCGGGTGGCCTGCTCGCGGTGCCGCTCACCGATACCCTGAAACGGGCAGATCTGGATGGAGCCGTGGCTCAAACGGTTTTACGGCAACACATATGGCGTGCGTTGACACCACAGTGTTTTCGACTGGGGAATCTGGAGTCGGCGCTGATGGCCGCAACTTCCCGATCGGCCAAACCGACGGATGAAGCCGAGGCCATGGAATGGGCTGGTGGCAAACCATTGCTGGTGCGAGGTCATGGTGACAATATTAAAATCACCTTTGCTGAAGACCTGGCGATGGCGGAACAAATACTGCGTCTGCAGCGAGAACAGTGATGAATAGTCCAATATTCCGAGTTGGTCATGGTTTGGATGTTCATCCATTTGCCAGTGGGCGAAAGCTAATCCTCGGTGGCGTGGAAATTCCGTTTGAATCTGGTTTGCAAGGGCACTCGGATGCCGATGTGTTACTACATGCCATCTGTGATGCCTTGCTTGGCGCGGCCGGAATGGGTGATATCGGTCGTCACTTTCCCGACAGTGATCCGGCTTATGCCGGGATTTCGAGTCGTCTATTGTTACAACAGGTGGCGCAGCTGTTGGCAAAGGAACACTGGTCTATCAGCAATATTGATGCCACTGTTATTGTCCAGAGACCCCGATTGGCGCCGTATATCGTCGATATGGAGACTAATATTTCGACCTGTATCGATTGTGCTGCTGAAAAAATCAATATCAAGGCGACAACCACTGAAAAATTGGGCTTCGTCGGCCGTGGCGAGGGGATTACTGCCGAGGCGATTGTGCTGCTGTACAAGAAAATCGGTCATTGAGCGAGCTAAATTCAATTTCGCTACTCAAAGATAGGTTCAACAACAGTGGAGTTTTTCCCGGCACCCGACAGCAGTGGTAAACAGGTCTGCACAAGCGCGGTATACTACTGTCAAGGCGCATTGTCTGTCAGGCTGTACTATACAAGGACAGGAGCTTCTGCCAGAAATTTAATATCAATGATTTGTTGCCCGCTTTCGAACGCATAATGGCGCCTTGTGAAACCCTATCATAGGACAACAGAATTAATCATTTATGATTTTTTATTCAAGAGGGATTTTGTCTGTTTTGGACCATTGAGCTAGAAAATAGGCAGCGAATCCTTGGCCAGGGGGGTTGTACGAGAACAGGAGCAGTAACCAGGGAAAGCAGATTTGAATTAGCTTTTCTCATGATTTAAGGCGAGTAGTGGCACATGGATGTGCCGTTTACGAACCTAAGGATGGAATACGGATTGTATTTAACGAAAATCATGAGCGTGTCGGCCAAAGTTCGCTTTTGTGCAGCAGGCTCCTGTTCGCGGACGGGCTCATGGCGGGAGTTCCTGATACAACGACACTGGCTAAGATACGCTGTTGTGTTGTTAATCGACGCTTTGAGTGTTGCATATACCAAAAGAGAAAATTTGTAGTTGTTTAATGATCTGGAGTGGTTGTGAAAGAACAAAGTAAAACCTATTTTTTGCGTATTCGGCCGGCAATACCTGCGGTATTGGGTCGTTTACAGGATATTGCCGATAACCTGTGGTTTTCGTGGAACAGTCGTGCCCGCACCTTGTTTTATCAGATTGATTCTTCTTTATGGTATTTATGTGGCAAAAATCCCAAGGTCTTCCTGCAAAGGGTGAGTCAGAAACGGCTCGACGAAATTTCCCGGGATCGAGCCTTTCTGGCCCATTATAATAGTGTAGTGGCCGATTTCGATTCCTATATGAAAGATGGTCATGACTGGTATTCGGCGGTTTTTGAGGATGCAAAAGAGCATTCGATCGCCTATTTTTGTGCGGAATTTGGTCTGCATGAATCCTTGCCGATTTATTCCGGTGGTCTGGGGATATTGGCAGGGGATCATTGCAAATCTGCCAGCGACCTCGGTTTGCCGTTTACAGCCGTGGGTTTACTCTACCGGCAAGGTTATTTTACCCAGACGATCAGTGTGTATGGGGAGCAGATAGCGACTTATCACGATAATGATTTTGCAGATTTGTCAGTCACACTGGCCAAAAATAAGCAGGGTGAACCGATACAGGTTCAGGTTGAGATGCCCGATTGTGTGCTCGATATCAATGTCTGGAAACTGCAGGCCGGATCCATACGGATGCTGTTGCTGGACGCCGATGTGGAATCGAATCCTGAAGAGTACAGAAAAATCACCGATCAACTCTATGGTGGTGGTCTGGAAAACCGGATTCGCCAGGAGATTGTACTGGGTGTCGGTGGTGTGCGTGCACTGCGGGCGTTGAATATTCAGCCCACGGTCTGGCATGCCAATGAAGGTCATGCGGCCTTTATTATCATCGAGCGTATGCGTGAGCGGGTCGAACAGGACAGACTCGACTTTTTGCAGGCGATGGAAGTCACCGCTGCGGCAACGGTGTTTACCACCCACACCCCGGTCCCTGCAGGGCATGATATATTTCCAGCGGATCTGTTTCAGCGGTATATGGGCCATTTTGCGAACTCACTCGGTATCGATCTGGCACATTTGTGTCAGTTGGGCCAGGGTGACTTCGGACATGGGGACCAGGGTTTTAACCAGACCGCACTGGCGATCCGTGGATCTTCCTATATCAATGGCGTGGCAAAATTGCATGGGGAAGTGTCATCGGCGATCTGCCAAACCATGTGGTCCGACCTGCAACCGTCTGAAAACCCGGTCACTTCGGTAACCAACGGCGTACATGTCAACACCTGGCTGGCACCGGAATGGCTGAGTACCTTTAATGACTATCTCGGTGGTCAGTGGTCGAGCCGATTGTTGCATCCGGACTACTGGGAGCAAATCGATAAAATACCCGACTACCTGTTCTGGAGTATCCATCAAACCAACAAGCAGCGATTATTGCAATATGTTCGTCAAATGCTGGAACAGCAGACGGCTCGTAATGGCGAGAGTATGCAGCGGGTCCGGGAGATGACGGCCTGTTTTGATGTGCGGAACCTGGTCATTGGTTTTGCCAGGCGTTTTGCTACCTATAAACGGGCCACGTTGTTGTTTCAGGATGAGCAAAGGCTGCTCGATATTCTGGATCGGGCACCGGGGCCTGTCATCTTCCTGTTTGCCGGCAAGGCCCATCCCGCAGATCACCCGGGTCAGGACCTGATTCGGCAAATCCATGAAATCTCTCGCAAGCCGGCATTTGTCGGGCGCATCCTGATGCTGGAAGGCTATGATATATCACTGGCCCGTTATCTGACTTCAGGTGTGGATTTGTGGATGAACAATCCCATTCGGCCCATGGAGGCCTCCGGTACCTCGGGGATGAAGGCGGCCATGAACGGAGTTCCCAACCTCAGTATTCTCGATGGCTGGTGGCCGGAAGGGTATCAGGGCGACAATGGCTGGGCGATTGGTGGTGAACGTCCATTGCAGGATCTTAGTCATCGGGATGCCGATGATGCCGCATCACTGTATGATTTGCTCGAGCGTGAAGTTATTCCCCGCTATTACACGCGGAATGAAAACGGCTTTTCACAGGATTGGGTGCGTATGGCCAAACGTGCCATGATTTCGAGTATTCCAAACTTTAATACCGATCGTATGGTTTCAGAATATACTTCCCGGTTCTATATGCCGGCCTCACGGCGAGGCAGCGCAATGACGGCTAATCATTTTGAACGGGCGAAGGCGCTGTCAGAGTGGAAGCAGCGGATTCGAAAATACTGGCCCGGTGTGCGGCTGGAAAATCCTGACCCGATGTCATTACATAGTTCACAAGACTTTGGTGATCGCTTTACGATGCGTGTCAAAGCACATAGTGAAGGGATTTCGGTACAGGACCTAACCGTTGAAATCCTGTTGTTTCGACCCAAACGATCCGGTATCTATAAACGCTATCAGTTGATACCCATGATTCCTGAGGAGGATGGACTGTTTACCGCCGATCTGGATCCGGATGACAGTGGGGATTTCGGTTGTCAGGTCCGCGTCTATCCCAGCCATCCGGATCTGACCCATCCTCTGGCCATGGGTTTGATGACCTACCTTGAATAAAGGTTGTACCTCGTTGCCACCTGAATTGGTGGGAGTGCCC
Organism: uncultured Gammaproteobacteria bacterium; assembly: GCA_964614335.1. Taxonomy (GTDB): domain Bacteria; phylum Pseudomonadota; class Gammaproteobacteria; order Arenicellales; family DRJH01; genus DRJH01. The sequence goes on along the minus strand of CAZTLH010000080.1, from coordinate 2,207 downwards.
GCTTGCCAGGGATTCGCTGACGTTTGATTTTATTATTCTATGATTGGGTGCCGCAAGGCGGCATGAGACGCTCTAAAACAGCCAACAAATCCCGTCTTTCATCTTTGTCGCCACAGCTATTATCTTTGTCGCCACAGCTGTCATTCCCGCGAAGGCGGGAATCCAGAAGATTTGGTCGTCAAGGAAATGTTGAAAAGTCAAATTTCCAGCGGCCACCGATATTGTCTGGCTATCATTATGAACGGGAGTTAATATGATCGCGATGGACGTGAAGATACTGAGGAGTACATAAATGAGCCATAAAATCAAGGTAGACAAGCCACTCGTCATTTTACATGGGGACGAAATGGCGCAGGTGGCTTTTGCCCGTATCCTGGAACAGTTTGTCACCAGCCGGCTGGATATTCCGCTGGTGGAAATTGACCTTTCGGCGGAAAACCGGTTATTGAGCAATGGTGCAGTCGTGACAGATGCCATCGAGGCATTGAAGAAATATCGTGTCGGGATCAAGAATGCCGGGATGACTGTGAATCGGGAACAGCTGGACGAGTTTTTGTCACGACACCCTGAAATCAATGAATCCAGACTGGATCCATTGGCGACCAAATCGCCCAATGGCGCAATACGCAGTGGTATTGGCGGAAACATTACCCGGGAAGATATCCAGTTTCGCAATCTGACCATGACACCACCACAGTGGATTGGTCGTGATATCGACGTCGACACCATGGAAGACGGTGGCAATATCGACAGTCATAATGAATTGTCCGAGGCGACAGGCATCATCAAGCTGATGTTTGTCGGCAGCAGCGGTGATCCCGTGGAATTGCACCGGCGAAGAATCAACAAGGGTGACCCCTGGCTACTGGCAACCAATGATATATCACGGGTGGCCCGTTGGGCCCGGACCTTTTTTGCCCGCGCTATCGACGAAAATCGGGACGCCTATGTGGGTCTGAAAGATACCGTGATCTCCGGTTATGATGGTGTGATGCGGACGGTTATTGATGAGATTTTCAACCAGGAGTTTGCAGAAAAATTTCTGCATGAGGGTCTGCAATACCACTATGAACTGATCGATGCCCAGGCGGCACGGATGATTTCCTGCCCACCGGCACGAGCCTTGTGGGGGGTGCCGGACAATACCACCGGGCGAAAACTGCAAAAGCTCGTTACTTCGTTGAAACGTTACGGTATTCCTGACCGCAAACACCATGTGTCGATATCCCGCATGGCCGCCGGTGGTGGAGATCAATACGGCAGTTTTAATATGCCGGTAGCAGAAGACGGCATCATCAAGGTCATCGTGGATGGTGTGGAAAAACATGCCCGGGATGTCAGGAAAAATGATCCGGTATTGTTCATGACCAATGACCATGCGGCCATCAAGGATTGGGTCAGTCAGGTGTTTCGTGACGCATCAAGAAAAGACAAAGAGGTGTATTTTGGCTTGAAACGAGAATATATGCCCTATGATGATGTCTTCAGTACGGTCATTACAGAAGTTCGGGTGGAATTGGTTAAAAATAATACTGCGCCACCGTCTTTTATGATTATGCGTCCATCCAGCCAGCTGAAAAAAATGATCATCGATCCACCGCGCAATGCCTTATACCCTGCACTCAATCTCGACGGCGATATCTTCTCAGACATTTCGGCGGCCCTGGGCGGCAGCTTGGCTACGGCCAGTTCGATTATCGAGAGTGAAGACGGTACCATGTTGTTTGAAGCACCACACGGCACCGCACACGACCTGTATCTGGAGTATCAGGCCTCCGGTGGCAAGATTGCCCACTTTAATTCATCGGCGCTGTTATTTGCAGTGGCCAACGCCCTGGAAACCTTGTCACTGGATGGCAACCATGGAGCGCTGGCAGCGTACGCCCATCAGCTCAAACAGGCGCTGATTGATGCCGTAGATGAGGGTATTATTACTGGTGATTTGAAAGGTAAGACGAAAAACCCGGAGCAGGAAACCGTTGTGGATATGTTTGGCTTCCTTGATGCCATTGCCGCACATCTGCCCGTAAACTAAAATATAAGCAGATAAGTTGAAATCTTTATCACTGGCAGGTATATTTTTCTTGCAAATCGCGATAAAATTGCGCGCTTTGATTGTTGTCGCTGTGGGCTGAGAGAGAATTGGCCGGCAGTGGCTTGCTGTTTAATGTTTTTTTGAGGCAATACTATGGTAACCATACGACTGG
>CAZTLH010000079.1:0-9557 GCA_964614335.1 uncultured Gammaproteobacteria bacterium | reverse complement strand
GTAGGCGGCAGCAATGGCCGTGACACAGTTGCTGATGCCAGGGCCGTTTTGACCGATCACCAGACCGTGGCGCCCGCTGACCCGGGAATAGCCATCGGCCATATGGGCGGCACCCTGCTCATGCACAACCGGGATCAGACGGATACCGGCCGGTTCGAATATGTCCATGGCATCCATGAAGGCTGAACCCATAATTCCAAACATCTCGGTTACCCCGTTGGCAACCATCGTTTCTACAAAGGCTTCACTCGGCGTCATTTTCATCGCGTCTATTCCTCTTGGGTCAAATACAGGTCGAAAACATGTGAAGTATGATGTTTTGCAACCAATGGGTATTCTATAGAAATCTAAAAAGCAGTATGCAGGTAGCGGAGTGATTGAGCTGTCGCACAGTTTTATGCATCCCGACTGCCAGCAATGAACGGTAGTGACTTGAGCGAAAAGAGGATAGTACCAGTTGACAAGTTTCCCCTAGACCAGAGCACAGGGTTTGTTGAATATTGTCTGAAATCAGATTGAAAACATGGATTGCAGTCTCTATCAGCCTGGTGGCAACAGGTTCGACTTTGTGCTTAATTGTGTGGTACTTCATTTCACCACAAGCACCGGGCAGGGTGAAGCAACCGTTACCTTGTGGGCAACACTGCCCATGGTAATTTCCCGTAAACCACTAAGGCCGCGGGTACCGATCACCAGTAGCTCAATATTTTCTTCCTTGACAACGGAGACGATTGTTTGAGCCGGTCGACCCTCTTTGATCAGACTTCTTACCGCGTCAAGACCGGCTTCTGTAGCAGCTCGCAGTGCCTTTTGCATAATATCTTCGGCTTGTTCCCGAGCCAGTTTGCTGTAGATCTGTCGGGCATTTGAGGTCACCATGGCGACCTCATAGTCCGGCCGCAGTACGCGTATCTGCAGGGCATGAAACAATACCAACGCTGCTTCACAGCGTAGACTCAGGGTTATGGCTGTTTGCAGAGCTTTCGTGGCATTTTCAGATCCGTCCAGTGCGACAAGAATTTTGCTATACATTAAAGACTCCCCACGCAGTTTCAGCAGGAATATTCCTGATCGGGTTTATGGTATCCATCACTACATCCATTTGGTCAGCATCATACAAGGAAAGTGTTATTGCTCGGATATGGCGTGTTGTAAAGTGTGTCATAAGGTAGTTCCTTTTTTTTGTTACTCCTGAAAAGTATTGAAAAGCTCCGGTAATTTCAATCGTTGTATTTTTCCGGATGGTCCTTTAGGCAGAGCATCCACAATATATATCTTTTTCGGCGACTTATAGCCCCCCAGCTTGTTGGTAACATATTCGCTGAGTTCACGTTCGGAGCAGTGAGCGTCTGGCTTTATCGTTACACATGCCATGATTTCCTGGCCGTATCTGGGGTCGAAAATACCGAAGCCCGCAGCTTCAAGCACCGCAGGGTGCTGGTAGAGTGCCTCATCAATCTCGCGTGGTGCTATATTTTCACCGCCTTTGATGATCAGTTCCTTGTAGCGGCCAGTGATGAAAAAAAAGCCATCCTCATCACACTTTGCCATATCGCCGGTATGCAACCAGCCATCCGGCTCCAGGGTTGTCGCTGTGGCTTCGGCATTTTTGTGATAGCCGCTGGTCACATTCGCACCCCGAACCATTAGTTCACCGGCGACACCCGGCGGACAGGGTTGCTTGTTTTCACTCCAGATTTGCACTTCATTGCCATAGGCTCGGCCGGGAGAGCCATATCTGGGTTTAGCCGGGGGCATCGGATTTGAAAGAATTTGCGCAGCAGTTTCGGTGAGACCCATGGTTTCGACCACCGGTATGCCGAACCGTTGTTCGAATGCCTGATGCATTTGAGGGGGCAGAGGTGCTGATGCTGAACGACCAAAACGCAACCGTTTATGATCCTTATTCTGTGGTTTATTGAAACCTTCCCTTTCCGCATGTTCCAGTAAATAAGCGATGATGGTCGGTACCACACTGAACCAGGTACAAGAATACCGGTATGCCAACTTCCAGAAAGCCGAAACACTAAAATGATGGGGTATCACTATACTCCCGCCACTGACCAAAGGTGCGATTACCGTGACGATTTCGGCATTGATGTGATATAGCGGAAGAACACAGAATGCGCGGTCTGTGTTCGTCAGATTATGTGCACCGACCGTATTTTTACCACCCGCCACAACATTTTGATGGGAGAGCAGTACCCCCTTAGGCCGGCCAGTGGTTCCTGAAGTATAGATGAGGATGGCATTATCCTCATCTGCCACATCAGCATCAGTATATTTAGTATGAGATAACAACAAATCATGGCAATGAGGTCCGTTGTCGACATCTGTATCGATCAACTTGATTGAATGCGGTAGAGCATCGATGATCCTGGAGTATTTTTCCCGATATTCGGTATTGATAAAGATGACCTTGCAATCCGAGTTTTCTATCACGTAGGATAAGGCAGATTCACCGGCGAGGGCATTCAAAGGGACCACCACCCGGCCACTATACATCACACCGAGGAACAACGCGGTCGTCCAGTAGCCATTTGTGAGCAGAAAAGCGACCTTTTCCTGTTTTTCGATGCCGATAACATCCAGCATACGGGTGATGTCCCGGGTGTGTGTCTGTAATTGGCCGTAACTCATGACCCTGCCGGTCTCAGGCGCAATCAGAAAGGGTTTATTCTTTTGCTGGAGCGCGTTTTGGTCAATGAATGAATGGATATTGGTCATGATCGCAACCCGATTGTTCAGTCTGTGAGTACAGCTTGATTGATATTGTATTTTCTCCAAAAGTTGCCGAAGATCTCTTCGAGAGCTGGTTCATCTGGCACGATCGTGCGGACAATACGTGTCGTATTAAGATAATGTCGATAGTGCAGGTTATTGGAAATGCTGTTGCGGCCCCAGGTGCCGCAGCCCATGGATAGTGAAAATGGCAAGCCGTTATCGAAAGAGCCACCGGTGGCGAAGCAGTGTGACTGGTTGACAATGACCCGGCAAACCGGCAGCTGTAAACCCAGTTGCATTATTCGTTGCTGATTTTGCGAGTGAATGCTGATCGAGTGGCCCTTGCCCTTGATGTCGAGCAGTGCATTGGCCAGTTCACAGGCATGGGCAAAATTCCTGGCCCGAAATACCGTCAGAACCGGGCTGAGTTTTTCGTCAGAAAACGGTGACTGGGTGACGGGCCTTTCCTCTTCCACGGCAATTATTGAAGGTTCCTGGATTTTAGGATTAATCCCTGCTGCAGCCAGAATGTGGGCTGTGGATTTGCCGGTGATGTCCCGGCTGAGCTTGCCTTCCACCCACATGACGGCTTGTAGTCGGTTTTTTTCCTCAGTAGTCAGAACTCGTGCCCCCTGTAATTGCAAGGCCGCAAGCATACCGTCGTACACTTCATCAACGACAATGAGGCTGTTTTCTGAAGAACAGCTGGTGGCATTATCAAACGCTTTTGATGCTACAATCTTTGCTGCAGCCGCATTCAGATCAGCCGTCTCGTCGACAATACTGGGTACATTACCGGCACCGACACCGATAGCCGGTGTGCCACTGGAATAGGCTGCCCGGACATTATTGCTGGATCCGGTGACAACGACCAGGTCGACCTTATGCATTAATTCGTAAGTAGTATTCTTGCTGACCGGTTGCGGGAGTTTCTGCACCAGGTCCCGTGGGGCACCCACCTGCAGCAAGGCATTGCGCATCAGTGATACCACTTCTTCACAAACGGCCTGCCCTTTGGGTGAAGGGGCCAGAATAATGGCATTGCCACATTTTAATGCGTTCAAGGTCATGTTATACGGTGTTGCCACCGGATTAGTGGACGGCACGACCGCTCCGACGACACCGACCGGGCGGGCAATTTCGGTCAAACCCAGTTTCGGGTGTTCAGCGATGACCCCTGTGGTTGGGGTATTTTTCAGGTCGCGAAGTAGCCCCAGAGTTTTCCGGTGATTCTTTGTGATTTTGTCCTTAATTTGGCCCAAACCGGTATCTGCAACTGCCTGTTCGGATAATCGGCGATTGTTTGCCGGCTCCAGAAGGGTCCAGGCTACCGCAGTGACGACTTCATCCAGTTGCTGCTGGTTGTATGCGGAATAAATCTGCTGTGCGTCTCTGGCTCTACTGACCAATGCGGAGATCATCCGGGTGGCTTCACTTTGTATTGTCGCGGGTGTTTGGGTAGATGTATCTTGTGGCATGGTGTTGTCCTGTATTGCCGGTAAAATTCACAATCGATCGTGCAGTTGTCTGCCGTTGGGACCCTGATCCAAGGAGATGGGCGCCATGTAATGACATGGCGCCCAAGAGACAGTTCCTGGCAAATAGGCCGAGAATTCCAATCAGTTTTTGCGCAAGCTTTTCAGTAGTCCGGTCAGATAGGCTTGCCGCTCTTTCCACATGGCCTGCGTTTGTTCACGGGTCATGATACGCATGGGTGAGCCCGCTGCTTTCATTTTCTTGACTACTTTTTTGTCCTTGAACATGGCAACCACCTTGTCGGCCAATACCTTTATTACCGCATTCGGGGTCCCTTTGCGGGCCATGATGCCACGGAAATTGACGCTACTGTCATCGACATCCAGACCCAGCTCTTTCAGAGTGGGTACATCGGGCAGGAAGTCGTTTCGCTTGAGATCAGCCACGGCAAGAATCTTTAGACGATCACGACTGCGGAAGGCATCCGACAGGTTGTTAAATCCTGCCATCGTTTGTCCGCCGAGAACAAATTGCAAGGCCTTGACACCACCACCGGCCGGGATGTACTTGGTTTTTACCCCCGCAGCCTTGTCAAATTGTAGATTGGCAATGTGATGGCCAACAAACAAACCCGCACCCGATATGGTGAGCTTCCCCGGGTTGGCTTTGGCGAACTTGATTACATCCTTGACAGAATGGAATGGACTCTTTTTGTTCACAATCAGTACGGCAGGATCAGCGCCCCAATTGGCAATTGGCTCAAGATTGTTAATATTGTACTTCGCCCGTTTATGAAACACGATCGATTGTGCGATGAAGTGTGGAACATTGTAGGCAGCCAATTCATAACCGTCCGCTTTGGCTTTTTTAACAAACTGGTTCCAGCCTACTTGTCCGCCGGCCCCGGGCCGATTCAGGATGACAATGGGTTGGCCGTTGAGATAAACAGGTTTTCCCTGTTTGTCTTCCTTGGCGGCCATCATGGTGACAATCCGCGCCTGGAAATCAGTTGCGCCACCGGCACCATAGGATACGGTCAGTGAAATCGGATGATCGGGGAACGCAGCCACGGCTGCTCCAGCCGTCATCATCAGGCATAAGCTGCCGATTACTCGTGTTTTGGATCGATGTCGTAAAATGTAGCTCATTGAATACCTCCTCATGGGTTAGTCAACCGAAGCTCGTATGCCCTGGAGCCTGGTTATTGCTGTCGGTCCGAAACCGGACCGGGTTTTGTCAAATTAGCAATCCTTTGGAAAATTGCACGTTTAACACTAAAGAAAATAATAGGTACATCAAAACGCTAAATCCCGTTGCAAACAAAAGGCTGTGCAATAAACGATGGCTGATGTGTTCCATCGAGGAATACCAGAAGGAGACCAACAGTAGCACCAGAAATGTGCTTTCGTACATGCCGATGTGGTCAATTGCGTACACCCCGATGATCATAATGATGATCGCGGGCAACTGGTTGAGCAGGGGAAAGGGTTTGTAATCGTCTTCACATAATTTCAAGGCTTCCCGGGTCAGGGATAACAGACCCAGACATAACATTGAAAACGAGGCAATGGCCGGAAATAAATAGGCTTCACTATTTTCCTGGTGGAAACTGAGAAAAAAGAGCATACCTGAGATGCTCACGACCGCCAGGGCAACTAAAATCCGTAACCGGTAGCCATCACTCATGTTGTTTCTCCCTGTTGGCGTAGTCTTTTGCGTTCGCTATAAATGCTATAGCAGATTGACAGGACACACAGTGCAATGACCGTTCGGCTGATCGAGCTGCCGGTAAAATAGGTCCAGTTATCGCCACCGGCGATTAAGCGAGCCTGAAGAAAATTGGTTTCGGTCAAATTCCCCAATATCAGACCCAGCACCAGCGGTGCAGCACTGAAACCGATACGTGAGGCGATATACATCATAATCCCAAGGGCCAGCATTACGACCACATCTGAGGTACTGTTTTGTACGCTATAGGTGCCAAATATGGCCAGGACGATCACGGCTGCAGCCATGATATGATTGGGTATGCGGGTCACAAATACACTGTATCGGGCAATCATCAGACCGAAGATCATCATAAAAACTTGACCGACCAGCAGTGAGTCGATAAAGGTCCAGGTAACTGCACGATGTACTGTGAATAGATTTGGCCCTGGAAACAGGCCATTGATCAACAGACCGCCGAGGAGCACGGCTGCGGTAGGGCTGCCGGGAATGCCAAGTGTCAGCAATGGTACCAGTGAAGGCCCAACCATGGCGTTATTGGCACTTTCTGCGGCGATCACACCATCTGGTTCACCGTGACCGAATCGCGAAGGGTCCCGACTCATTTTTTTGGTCTGGTCATAGGCTACGAGACCGGCAATCTGGCCTCCGGCTCCCGGGATAATGCCGATGATACTGCCGATGACTGAACCCAGGGTCAGTGCCTTGATACGGCTAAGGTTGTAGCGTAGCGAAAGCCAGACACTGTGGGAATGCATTTCTGCCAGCTCGACGGGTCCTGAGGGTTGACTGGCTTTGGCCACCAGTGTCAGGATCTGCGGGATCGCAAATAACCCGATCAATGCAGCGATGACGTTAATACCACCTGCCAGCAGATCGGAAAAAACGAAGCGCTCCTCACCCAGAACCGGATTATAGCCAATGGTTGACAGCCATAGACCCACTGCTCCAGCAATCAATCCCTTGATCGGTGATCCACCGAGTGAGGCGATGATGGTGATACCGAAGATCGAGATCCAGAATAATTCTGCAGGCCCGAAACGCAATGCCAGCTGAGCCAGCGGTGGCGTAAAGAAAATCAGTAGCAGTACCCCAATCAGCCCACCGATCAGGGAGCTGATGAAACAGTAATGCAGGGCTTCTGTGGCACGGCCCTGTCTGGCCATTGGGTGGCCATCCATAATGGTGGCAATATTGGCCGGCGCGCCCGGGATATTGACCAGTATCGCGCTGACTGCCCCACCTGCAACCGTGGAGGTATAGACCGCACCAAGTAAAATCAGAGAGGGCGCAGGGTCCATTTTAAAGGTAAATGGAATGAGCAGTGCCACGGCCATGGTCGGACTTAGGCCGGGCGTGGCACCCAGTACTAGCCCACCAATGGTGCCAGCCAACAGCACCACTAGATTCCAGCCACTGAAAACTTCCGGCAGGTACTGGATAAATTCCATTGCTTTCCTCCTGCTTGTATTTCTGAACTTTCAGGTTGTAATTGAAATAGGTTACCTGTTATAAAGTTCAAGATAGCTAACTCATATACATGAGTTAGCTATGATAAACTGTAGCGATCATTGCAGGAGATGTCAACTGCTAATTCTATAACTCATATAACTGAGTTATAATTCAATGATATGATTTGTTCAGGGTAGTGGGCAGGCAAGTGATTCCCGCGAGTTGTGGATATTTTGACTCTTTCCCCGTTCTGACTACAAAATATCTCAAACGAGCTATGAGACTCACTCTATGCTTGCATAATGGGAGCTCGAGTAGACAAATTAAGATAGTTGATTTTTAATTCAGGTTGTGAAATAGTGATAATTACCAACAGTTCGGCACAGCGCAGGACCAAACCCCTTTACAAGGTGGTTGAAGACCATATTCGGGCATTGATCAACCAGGATGTGCTGATCCCTGGTGATTTGATCCCTTCTGAACCCCAATTGGCCAGGCAGCTGGGTGTCAGTCAGGGTACGGCCAAGAAGGCGATTGATAATCTGGTGTGGGAAAGACGTCTGTACCGCCATCAAGGCAAGGGGACCTACGTTTCGAGTATTGATTTCAATAACAGTCTGTTCCGTTTTACCACCTATGGTGATGCCGAGGGCAAGCATGCCCGGATCCACAAGAAAACTACTGTCCGTAATATCGAGCCAGGTTCACGTCAGATCTGCGACAGGCTAGATGTTCCCGTTGCAACACCACTGCTGTACATAGAACGTATCGGCTATGTCGATGATGAGCCGGTCATGGCGGAATATTCACGTTGGCGATCAGAATTACTTCCTGGCCTGGAAAACGAGGATGTTCACATTCCGGATTTGTTTTATGCTCTGATTGTCGAACAGTACAATGTCCCGGTGGTACGGGCCAAAGAGACATTGACCGCCGGTGCTGCCGGTAGCAAGACTGCCAGGATCCTGCATATTGAGCCAGGTTCGCCGGTCCTGGTGCTCAACCGCACCACCTACACCACCGAAAATCGTATTATTGAAGTCCGTACCTCGAAAGGGCGTGCAGATCGTTTCAGTTACAAGACCGAGATTCGTTAATCAGCAACAGAAGCTGAGCTACATCTCGTCTGTTCAGATTGTAGTTGTATTCTGTAGTGCTTGACTCTGGACCACGGTTACGGCGATGACGTGATAGACGTCTTCGGTGGAGCAACCACGCGACAGGTCATTGGCCTGCCGGTTCAAACCTTGCAGCAATGGACCGATGGCCCTGGCACCTGCCAACCTCTCGACCAGTTTGTAACCAATATTGCCGGCATCGAGGTTGGGAAATATCAGCACATTGGCATGACCATGTACATCTGACCGGTCGATCTTTTTATCGGCGATTTCTTCAATCAGTGCAGCATCCACCTGCACCTCTCCGTCAACAGCCAGGTCAGGGGCCAGCTGTTTGAGTTGCCGGGTGGCCTCTTGCACATGTTTTACCCGTTTGTGCCGGGCACTGCCGGATGTTGAGAATGACAACATGGCCAGCTTTGGCTCGGTCATCAGCAGATTGCGGGCGCTGGCTGCCGATGCGATCGCGATCTGTGCCAGTTCATCGGTATCCGGCTCCACAACCAGACCACAGTCGGCAAATAGTAAACTGCCTTTGCGGAAATGTGCCGGCTGATCCATCAGCATAAGAAAGAAACTGGAAACGAGTTTGCTGGCCGGATTCAGACCGATAATCTGGATGGCATTGCGGACCACATCGGCCGTGGTATGGACGGCTCCGGCTACCACGCCGTCAGCCTTGCCGCTGCGGACCATCAAGTCTGAGAAACATAGTGGTTGTTGCGCTTTGGCAAGGGCATCCTCATAGTGGATGCCCTTGCGATGACGGAGTTGGTGATACAAATTGGTCAGGGATTCCAGTGCTGGCGAAGATTCCGGGTCAATGATCTCGATGGAATCCAGGGATAACCCGAGCGACCGGGCTTTCCCGGAGATTTCGACCGACTTTCCAAGCAGTGTGATTCGGGCCAGACCATCGGTCGCAGCCCGAACCCCGGCAGCAAGGACGCGCTCATCAGTGCCTTCGGGCAGTACAATATGTCGGGGGTTTTCCTTTGCCCGATCAAGAATACGTTGCAAAGCTTTCATGCCCAAAGCTTAACCCAATTTTCGGGGTCA
>CAZTLH010000078.1:0-9569 GCA_964614335.1 uncultured Gammaproteobacteria bacterium | reverse complement strand
AGCGATATGGGCTTTAGTATGGTGGGCTCGGAGGTGTGGATAAGGGACAGGTCCAATGGCGATCTGCAGCGGGTAAAATATTTATTTAATGCCCGCAAGGCCGGGCACACGGGAAGTCTGGATCCTATTGCCACTGGCTTGTTGCCATTATGTTTTGGTGAGGCTACGAAGCTTTCGCAATTTCTGATCGAGTCGGATAAGCGCTATATCACCCGATTGCGTCTGGGTCAGCGCACAAATACAGGGGATTCTGAAGGGACAATAATCGCGCAACGTCCAGTAGCTTTCAGTAATAGCGATCTGGAACAGGTCTTGACGAAATTCCGGGGTGATCTGGAGCAGGTACCACCGATGTTTTCGGCCCTCAAACATCAGGGGACGCCCTTATATAAACTTGCGCGGGAGGGGATCGAGATTGAACGAAAACCCCGCCCTGTGACCGTTTCGGAACTGCAGGTTTTGCATCTGGAAGAAGATACGCTGGAACTGATGGTTCACTGTAGTCGTGGATTTTATGTTCGTACTCTGGCCGATGATATCGGTGAGGCACTGGGATGCGGCGCACACGTAGAGCAACTTCGACGCACTGCAGTGGGAAATTTGCGTATCGATGAGGCCGTCACTATAGAGAAGCTGGAGGCTTGTCCGGATCGAGAATCCAGACTGGAGTATGTATTGCCACTGGAAGCAGGGGCAAGAGCATATCCCGCCGTTCATCTGACCACAAATGCGGCTTTTTATCTCTGCCGCGGTCAGACAGTACGGGCCGGGGGGCTGCCACATTCAGGGTATGTCCGGCTCTATGACGGACATGAAGGGTTTATGGGGCTCGGTGAGGTTACCGATGACGGGCAGGTAGCACCAAAACGGTTGTTTCCCAGGGCGGTTCTGTGAGAGCTCAGCAGCAGTTCCCGCAGTAGGTTCTCGGACTGCCTCCTAGTATGTGGATTTTGGGTTAGCAGGAGAAACTGGGATATCAACGGGAGCTCCTGAGAAATTAGCGGCAATTCCCGCTAGAAATTCGATAACGAGTGTTTGTTTGCTGTTTTAGAGTCAGTCGGCTATTTATGGCCATCGAGCGAGAAAACAGTGAGCAAATCCCTGGCTAGCGGGAACTCCTGAGAAATTAGTAATATTGTTGTACACAGTTGTGTATACGAGTAGAATGCGTCGGTTTCGATGCAGGCATTGGGCAGGGTAGTGGCGAAGTCGTCACAGTGTAGATAACAGCGAGGTTATTATGACGTTAATGGCGGAACAGAAAGGGCAGGTGGTATCAGAATATCAGCGGGCTATCGGTGATACGGGTTCTCCCGAGGTGCAGGTTGCATTACTGACAGCTCGAATTCAGGATCTAACACCACATTTCAAGCAGCACATACATGATCATCACTCACGGCAAGGGCTGCTACGGATGGTCAACAAGCGCAGAAAACTGCTGGATTATTTGCGTAGAAAAGATGTCGGGCGTTACCGCGAACTGATTACGCGGTTAGGTTTGCGTAAATAAATATTGGTAACCCCTCTGAGGATTAACAAATGACAAAGGTTGTAAAAGAGTTTAATTTCGGCGAAAAGCTGTTTCGTCTGGAAACCGGTCGTATTGCCAAACAGGCATCGGCTGCAGTCATCGCCAGTCTGGGCGACACTGTCGTGATGGTGTCGGTTGTAGGAAAGATCGATTCGTCACCACGTGACTTTCTGCCGTTAACGGTAGATTATGAGGAACGCAGTTACGCCGCCGGCAAGATTCCCGGCGGTTTTTTCAAACGCGAAGGTCGACCTTCCGAGAAGGCTATTTTGACCTGCCGCCTGATTGATCGACCGATTCGGCCACTGTTTCCAAAAGGCTTTAGTAATGAGATCCAGATTGTGGTCACGGTGCTGTCTGTAGATCCTGAAGTCAACCCGGATATCGTATCCATGGTAGGTGCCTCTGCCGCATTGGCAATCTCCGGTATGCCATTCAATGGCCCCATCGGTGCAGCTAGAGTTGGTTATGTCAATGGTGGCTACGTATTGAATCCATCGGCAACGCTGCTAAAGGAAGAATCGAGTCTGGATCTGATTGTCGCCGGCACCGAAAAAGCGGTGTTAATGGTTGAGTCAGAGGCCAAGGTACTTAGCGAAGAGCAAATGCTTGGAGCCGTGCTTTTTGGCCATGAGCAGATGCAGGTTGCCATCTCGGCCATTCACGCGCTGGCTGCAGATTGTGAGATTAATCATTGGAACTGGCAAGCGCCTGTGATCGATGAAACGATTGCACAGCGGGTTGCTGAAGTGGGTGAAAGCCAGTTTGCTGCGGCATTTCAGATTGCCGATAAAATGGCCCGACAGGACGCAGTGTCCGCAGCCAGTGAGCAGGTAAAAGCGGCTCTTATTGGTGATGATAGCAGCTCTGAAGTGGTAGGGGCAGTTTCTGCCAGTATCAAGGATTTGGAGAAAAAGATCGTTCGCGGCCGAATATTGAGTGGTGAATCACGTATCGATGGGCGTGATACCCGTACGGTGCGACCGATTTCTGTGGAATTGGGTGTGCTGCCCCGAACCCACGGCTCCGCCCTTTTTACCCGTGGTGAAACCCAGGCCCTGGTGGTAACTACACTGGGTACCCCACGCGACTCACAGATTATCGATGCCCTAGAGGGGGAATATCGTGATCATTTTATGTTGCATTACAACTTTCCTCCCTATTGTGTTGGTGAAACCGGTCGGGTTGGATCACCGAAGCGTCGAGAAATTGGCCACGGCAAGTTGGCCAAACGCAGTATCAGTGCCGTATTGCCGGATATGGAAGAGTATCCCTATGTGCTGCGTGTGGTTTCCGAAATCACTGAATCCAATGGCTCCAGTTCCATGGCCAGCGTTTGTGGCGCCAGCCTGTCATTGATGGATGCCGGTGTCGAAATCAAAGCCCCGGTCGCCGGTGTGGCCATGGGTCTGATCAAGGAAGACAATAAATTTGCCATTCTGACGGATATCCTTGGTGACGAAGATCATCTCGGTGATATGGACTTCAAGGTCGCAGGTACCGCCGAAGGCGTGACCGCACTGCAGATGGATATCAAGATTGATGGCATCACCGGCCAGATTATGGAATTAGCGCTGGCCCAGGCCAAAGAGGGCCGGTTACATATTCTCGGTGAAATGGCCAAGGTGATATCTACGCCGCGTGAATCCATGTCTGATTTTGCACCGCGTATACTAACCATCAAAATCAATCCGGATAAAATCCGCGATGTCATCGGCAAGGGTGGTGCAACCATACGGATGCTGTCTGAAGAAACCGGTGCCACCATTGATATTACCGATGATGGTACCATCCGTATTGCATCGGTTGATGCGGAAGGCGGGCGTGACGCCCAGCGGCGTATCGAGCAGATCACAGCCGATGTTGAAGTCGGTATGATCTATGAAGGCAAGGTTGTCAAACTGATGGATTTCGGTGCCTTTGTCAATATTCTGCCGGGCAAGGATGGTCTGGTACACATCTCGCAGATCTCCAATGAACGGGTTGAAAAAGTTTCCGACAAGCTCAAGGAAGGCGAAGTGATCAAGGTCAAAGTCCTGGAGGTGGATAAACAAGGTCGTATTCGTCTGTCGATCAAGGCCTTGACTGAAAACCAGGAGTAAACCAAAAGAGGTGTTCAGTCAGATTTGAAACTCAAGGCCGGGCAATGTCCCGGCCTTGTCGTTTTTGAGGTGTATGTATGCGGGTCCTGTTACAACGTGTTCTTCAGGCCAATGTGAAGATCGCGGGTCAATCGGTAGCCAGTATCGAGCGGGGATTATTGCTATTGGCAGGTTTTGGGCTGGAGGACACATCTGTTGTACTTGCCGGGATGGCAAAAAAGATCGCCCGGTTACGTATATTCAGTGATTCGGACGATCGCTTGCAATTTGATGTTGGCCAGATAAAGGGGGCGATACTGGCAGTGCCACAATTCACCCTTTATGCCGGTCTGAACAAGGGTCGTCGGCCGGACTTCATGGCAGCATTGGCACCGGTTGCAGCCGGACTACTATTCGACCAGTTTGTAGCAGCACTCAAGGCACATGCTGATGTGCCGGTTGCTGCCGGTGTATTCGGGGCGGATATGCAGGTTTCCCTGGTTAATGACGGACCATTTACGCTGATGCTGGAGAGTGATTGATATTGCAGGAGCTCTTGCTGCTCTAGGAGCCTGTCCGAGAATAGAGAGCCTACTGTGGAAAAGAGGACTTTGGTCCATTTTTCCGCTCATTTTCGTTAAATAGAAAGACTATTCCATCCTTAGGTTCGTAAACGGCACATCCCTGTGCCACTCCTCGCCTCAAATGATCGAAAAAATGACCTCACCCGCTTCCCCTCGCTACGGCTCCTGTTCTCGGACAGGCTCTTATCAAACAAATCTATAACTGATTGTTAAACATGAATAATGATTTTTCTTTTTTTCAGCCTCCATCAAGGCCAAAAACATCTCTTGTTTGCTGCGCGACAGCGCAGCGCCACCGGCGGTGTGGGGGCTCCTAGCCAGCAAACGCCAGTTATCAACTTATAGCGGGAATTACTGCTGAGATAGCACATCTTATGTGCTGAATCTCCAATTATTGAACACCTGGCGCGATTCTTCACCAGTTATCATTTGACCTTCCCTGCTATTCGATAAAACCAATGGCATTATCGCGAAGGTGGCAATTCAGTATCGCCCGTTTGCTAGCAGGCAAGGGGTGCAGCAGAGTCAAAAGTGATCAGTCGGGTATTCGACCAGGAGAATAGCATGTCAACAAGCAAACTTTTTTCACCATTACAAATTGGCAGTGTCACATTGCCGAATCGCATTGTTGCATCACCGATGTGCCAATATTCTGCACAAGATGGCGAGATCATGGACTGGCATCAGGTCCATTATGGAAAGCTGGCCTATGGCGGCGCCGGGCTGGTGATGCTGGAAGCGTCGGCAGTTGAGGCACGTGGTCGTATTTCCCATGGTGATCTAGGCATTTGGGCACAGCGACACATCGCGCCATTGGCAAGGGTTGCAGAACTGATACGGGGTGCTGGATCAGTACCCGGGATTCAACTGGCTCATGCAGGACGCAAAGGCTCAGCGCAAAGACCCTGGGATGGCGGGGCCGCGGTGACCAAAGCAAATGTTCCCACCGATGAAATGCCATGGACCTGTATTGCGCCCTCACCGATTGCTGTGGCAGATAACTGGCCGATACCGGATCAAATGACAACCCGGGAAATTGCCGAAGTTACTATAGCCTGGCAGCAGGCGGCAATACGGGCATTGCAGGCAGGTTTTGATGTCATCGAGATACACGGTGCCCATGGCTATCTGTTACATCAGTTTCTGTCACCCATCATCAATAAACGAGAGGATGATTATGGTGGGAGTCGTGAAAATCGTATGCGGTTTGCCCTCGAAGTGACAAAGGCCGTACGTGAAGTCTGGCCGGCCGGAAAACCGTTGTTTTTTCGGGTGTCGGCAGTCGATGGTGACGAAGGTGGCTGGGCCCTGGATGATACGATCGCCCTGGCTGCGGCATTACAGGATTGTGGTGTAGATGTCATCGATTGCTCATCAGGGGGTGCGACCGGCTCACCGGTGCTGGAATCACTGAAAAGACGACCAGGTTTTCAGGTGCCCTTCGCAACCAGAGTAAAACAGGAAACCGGTATCATGGCGATGGCGGTCGGTTTGATCATCGATCCGGAACAGGCCGAAGCCCACCTGCAGGCAGGTCAGGCCGATTTGATTGCCTTGGCCCGCGAGTTGCTCAATGACGCACAATGGCCATTGCATGCCGCAAGAATACTGGAAGGCGAGGCAGGTTACGCGTTATGGCCGAAGCAATATGCCTGGTCGTTGTCGCGAAGGGAAGACTGGATGCATCGTTATCGAGCCGGTGAATTTTCCGAATCGTGATCGATCATCGGCTACAGGGGCGCCAAGGATTCGCTGGCTGCTTTCGTGCTCGATGGCTATAAATAGCCAGCTGGCTCAAAAGCGACCAACACATCCTTGTTATTGAATTTCAAGCAGGAGCTCTTGCATTGGCTAAACCGCCAGATCGAGCTGTTGAACGGTACCGATAGCACCGTTTTCGGCAACATACAGACCAGTGCTGCGAAGTTGGCCATAGCCGCTGCCATCGCCTCCCTGTAATTGTAACGGAGTGTGTGCCTTGCCGAGATAGATGGCACCAACACCAGCAGATTGAAGGCTTGAAAGCGTGTCAGAAGTCTGACTGGAGGCTTTCGGTGACCAGATGCGGAGGCTGGAAAATACCTTGTCATGGCTGTCTATCCAGCCGTTATGGTCGTTATCGAGACCTGCCAGATCATTGAAACCACTACCGCTGGTTGTGCCAAATAACTCACCACCATTATTGATCATGCCATCGTGATTACGGTCCAGGGCCAGAAAGCCACTACCGGCATGCAGGGTGTGTAATTTTTCTACTTTTCCATCAGAATTGAGATCGAAACTGAATTGTTGTTGATCCAGTGTGGCGGAAGCTGTGCCAAGATTGATAACCAGTGGGTCGCGCAATGTTCCCATGCTGATCTGCTGGTGTTGGTTGCGGGTAAAACTGCGCTGTAGTGCCAGATCCAGATGAAAATGGATTTCCTTGCCGTCACCGGTACGAATGATACCGGTGGCACCGAAACGGGTGTGCTCATTTTCTGTGCTTGTGGTATCCGACTGATAACGCAGACCGAAACCTGGGTTGTTGTTACCGGTATTGAGGCTGTTGGAGGGAGTTTGGGTCTGTTGACTCGTGGTTTCTTTCGGGTCAGTGATCGATACCGTAGCCAGTTTGATTACCTGCCCGGTAATGAACTCCAGCATTCGTTTGATCAGTTTCAAGTCAGCTGGCAAGGCATCGTCAGCCGAGACTTCGTCACTGGCTGTCGATGCCGGATTGTTGGTAATCCCTTCGGTAGCAGACATGGTTATCTCTGGCGGGTTACCTGTCCGGGAGCCGGATGAACTTTCCGCCAATGATTGTCGGGATAAGGTCAGTTGTCCATTTTCCGTCTCCTGGTGCAGTCGTTGCCGCCCCAGCTGTAAATCAAGGGTTTCATGCTGTTGCCGACTACGAGTCAGTGTGTGAGTCGAAGACAGTTGTATCATCGAACCGGTAATTTGCATAGTGTCACCTGAAAGGATGGTGGTTGTACCTCACTGCAGGATATCGGCAGCAAATAAAAAAACTTGATACCAGGGCGGAAGTTTTCCGGATTGATCAAGCCAGAATAATAGAACACACAGGCAGAACACACAGGTACTACATGCAGGTAGAACATGCAAGAGCTCCCGCGCTTCATATATGTAGTCACAGCTGTCATTCCCGCGAAGGCGGGAATCCAGAAGATCTGATCATCAAAGCAAATCTTTGGGTGTTGAAAGTTTACCACTGTCGGTTAAGCCATTAACTTAATATCTATTGAAAATGACCGGAGACATCATCGTTTGGACAAGGCCGTGGATCCCCGCTTTCGCACAATGGCATTGATGGATTTTGTTATTCTATGATTGGGTGTCGCAAGGCTGCATGACACGCTCTAAAATAGCCAACAGCCCCTTGTTATGGAATTTCCAGCAGGAATTACCTTGTTACAGTCAACCATTATCGCCATCGATCAGGTCGCCGAGACCACCGAGCAACGAGCCCTCTCCCTTGCTGCCACCACGCTGAGGTGCTGCCGACAGCATACGTCCGGCAAGACGGGAAAAGGGCAGTGACTGCAGCCAGACCGTACCCGGCCCTTGTAATTTGACCAGAAACAATCCTTCACCTCCGAATAGTGCAGTCTTGATGCCACCGGCCTGCTCAACATCATAGTGTACACCTGAGGTCAGACCAACCAGACAACCGGTATCCACATGCAGGGTTTCCCCGGCCTGCAACTCCCGTTTCATGACTGTCCCACCGGCATGGACAAACACCAGCCCGTCACCCTCCAGCTTCTGCATAATAAATCCTTCACCGCCAAACAGCCCGGTAAGGATTTTTTTCTGAAAATGAATGCCGATTGACACACCCTTGGCGGCGCACAGAAAACTGTCTTTCTGACAGATGAGTCGACCACCCAGCTGGGAAAGCTTTAGTGGCAGGATCGTGCCCGGGTAGGGTGCGCTGAATGCCACCCTGGCTTTGCCAATAGGTCCGGAATGACTGAATACCGTAGTGAACAGACTTTCGCCGGTGATCAAGCGTTTGCCAGCGCCGACCAGTTTGTCGAGGAAACCACCACTGTTATTTTGTTCCGAACCATCACCAAATACGGTTGACATGCTGACGCTGGCATCCTTGTACATCATTGCCCCGGCTTCAGCCACGGCACTTTCACCAGGGTCCAGTTCGACTTCAACAAACTGCATGTCTTCACCTAATATTTTATAATCAATTTCATCTGCAGATTGCGGACGGTCGGGTGGTGCTGTACGCATGGCCTGAATGCCGTTTGCAGCCAGTTCAGGAACCTGGGTTACCGGTAGCCAGTCAGAAAATCCGGCGCGCCAGCAAAAAGCATCACTATGTTGTTGTGCTTCTCCGGCAGCGGCGGCTGCATCCATGGGGCCAAACTGCTGACCGTTATAGCTGATATACCATTCGTTCATTGCTTAATTCCCCATTGTTGGTCAATAGACTGTCTTGTGTATTCATCGAGATTGATTCCGGTCGCAAGCTGGTCGAGAAAAGCCTTTTCTTCGAGGCTGTCTACAGTAATTGCAGACAGTGCGGCAGCGTAATAATCGGCGGCCTGTGTGGTATCGATCAATGGTAACAGGGTGTCGAGTGATTGCGGGTGATCGAGTTCACACTCGAGACCCTGTAAATCCTCAGTAGACAGGTTGTTGCC
Source organism: uncultured Gammaproteobacteria bacterium (assembly GCA_964614335.1). Taxonomy (GTDB): domain Bacteria; phylum Pseudomonadota; class Gammaproteobacteria; order Arenicellales; family DRJH01; genus DRJH01. Next base: position 709 of record CAZTLH010000078.1, on the reverse strand, counting down.
GGCATTTTTCAGAATTGACTGACGCTCACTATCATCAATCGCGCCATCGGCATTGGCCGCAGCAATCATCACCCGCAGTACCACGAGTGCGGGCTTTATGGAATTGTTGGCAGCTGGTGGCGGCGGAGGGGCCTGTACTCTTGAGCTGAATATTCCTGGCGGAGGGGGTGGGGCAGACGGTGTACTGCCAGCCTGGCCGGGCGCGGGTGGTGGTGGAGGCACCGCGGTGGTAGTGGCAGGAGATTTCTCACTGTAATGCTCGAATGCGGCCACGGCTACACCCAAAAGGCCCATGCCGATTGAAGCACCGCCGAGTTTGCCAAGACCGCCCAGGCCTGAGCGCCGACCCGCACCCATACCGGAGGTCAATAGCTGACCCAGAATTCGTTCGGGATTAAACATGTCATCTCCTCTGACAGGCAAAGTGTAAGTGAAAGGCAAATTCTATTGCAGAAAGTTACTAAAGTGTAGACTGTGTCGATGAATTGTCGTGTGTTTTCGATCAGCAGAGCATTCGGTGAAAGTAGCCTGCCAGATGAACGGGTAGCCGCGATTGTGTTTGTCCAGGTCTGCAGTTCGCCAGAAAACCGACATGGCCACCATAGTGGATTTCCGGCATGGTGATGGCCGGGCTCAATTCATCCAGCCTGGGTATTGCTATGGTGGGCAGAAAGGGATCGTCACGGCTGTGCAGGATTAAGGTCGGGGT
>CAZTLH010000077.1:0-9589 GCA_964614335.1 uncultured Gammaproteobacteria bacterium | reverse complement strand
CTTCAATCGTGGTCAGGAGAAGTCTTGTTGTCGGTTTGTTTTGTCTCGTAGTAGTCTGCATTCGATGTTCGCCTTAGTCTCGTGGGCTCGGAGATGTGTCAAAGAGACAGGGGAAATGCCGGCGAACAGGGTAGAATAGGCGCCCGCCTGAACTCCCGGAGAATTGGACTCTAATAAAGTTCGCAGTGATTGTATGTATTTCCCAAATGGACATCCCGTGACTGGAGGAGGTGGAATGCCGAGCGCATTGCTGCCACCTGCAGGCTTGACCCATCCTTTACAGGCACCAATGTGAAAAACACGGTGGTCAGTACACGTCAGTCGAAAATTCGAAATTTTGCCATCATCGCCCATATTGATCATGGCAAATCAACACTGGCAGATCGTCTGATTCATTTTTGCGGTGGACTCAGTGATCGTGAAATGCAGGAACAGGTGCTTGATTCCATGGATCTGGAGCGCGAGCGCGGGATCACGATCAAGGCCCAGAGCGTGGCACTGCAGTACCAGGCAAACGATGGCCTTGTCTATCAGCTGAATCTGATTGATACCCCCGGGCATGTGGATTTCAGCTATGAGGTTTCGCGTTCGCTGACCGCCTGTGAAGGCGCGTTACTGGTGGTTGATGCCTCCCAGGGCGTTGAGGCACAGACGGTCGCTAATTGTTATACCGCTGTTGAATATGGTCTGGAAATCATACCGGTCTTGAACAAAATCGATTTACCCGCGGCTGATGTGGAACGGGTGGCCGGGGAGATCGAGGATGTTATCGGTATCGATTGCAGTAATTCCCTGGCCGTGAGTGCCAAAACCGGCTTGGGTATCGATGCCTTGCTCGAGGCCATTGTGGAACGTCTACCGGCACCCGGTGGTGATGAAAAGGCTAATCTAAAAGCCTTGATCATGGATTCCTGGTTTGATAATTATCTCGGTACGGTGTCGCTGATCCGCTTGGTCGATGGTTGTCTGCGCAAGAAAGATAAAATTACCCTGATGGCCAGTGGTTCCCACTATCAGGTCGATGAAATCGGCATCTTTACACCCAAGCGGACCACCGTTGACATGCTGCAATGTGGCGATGTTGGTTATGTGGTGGCTGGGATTAAAGAGGTCAAGCATGCCCGGGTGGGTGATACGATTACGCTTGCCTCACGGCCTACAACCACAGTACTGGCCGGTTTCAAGGAAATCCAGCCGCGGGTGTTTTCCGGTCTGTATCCGGTAAATTCGGCCGAATTCGAGAATTTTCGTGACGCACTGGACAAACTTAGCCTCAATGATGCGTCATTACATTACGAGCCCGAGTCTTCACAGGCGCTGGGTTTCGGTTTCCGCTGCGGCTTCCTCGGTATGCTGCATATGGAAATCATACAGGAGCGACTGGAGCGCGAATATAATCTGGAGTTGATCACTACCGCACCCACGGTGATCTATGAAGTGGCAATGAGCGATGGCAATACACTCACTATCGCCAATCCATCACAGCTGCCAGCCATGAACAAAATCGTCGAAATTCGGGAGCCGATGATTGCCTTGCATATCCTGGTACCGCAGACGTATCTGGGGGCGGTGATCGGGCTGTGTATTGAACGGCGTGGCAGTCAAAAAAACCTGCAGTATCATGGTCGTCAGGTCATGGCGATCTTCGAGATCCCCTTGAGTGAGGTTGTGCTGGACTTTTTTGATCGTCTTAAATCAGTCAGTCGTGGTTATGCCTCCATGGACTATGAATTACTGGGTTATGTGGCCTCTGATATGGTGCGTCTGGATATTCTGGTCAATAACGAGCGGGTCGACTCCCTGTCGCTGCTGGTGCATCGACAGCAGTCAACATACCGGGGGCGTGAGTTGGTTAAACGAATGCGTCAGTTAATCCCAAGACAGATGTTTGATGTGGCCCTGCAATCGGCAATCGGCTCGAAAATTATTGCCCGTGAAACGGTCAAGGCCTTGCGCAAGAATGTCACAGCCAAGTGTTATGGTGGAGATATTACCCGTAAACGCAAGTTGCTGGAGAAGCAAAAAGCGGGCAAGAAACGAATGAAGCAAATTGGATCAGTAGAAATTCCCCAGGAAGCCTTCCTGGCAGTGTTGCGTGTTGATGGAGACTAGATAGTAATGAATTTTTCACAAGTGTTATTTTATGCCCTGGTGGTAACCGGTGTGGTGGTATTGTTGGATCGGCTGTTTTTGGCCCGAAAAAGGCAGGCTGTCCAAGGTGCCGGTGAAGCGGGTGGCGGTCTTGAAAAGGCCAAACAGTCGGTGGTGGTGGAATATGCGCGCGCTTTTTTTCCGGTCATTCTGATTGTCTTCGTGTTGCGGTCGTTTGTGGTGGAACCCTTTCGTATTCCTTCCGGTTCGATGCTATCCACCTTGCATATTGGTGATTTTATTCTGGTCAATAAATTTCAGTACGGGATTCGTCTGCCGATCATCAATCGCAAGATTGTCCCCATCAGCGAACCAAAACGTGGTGATGTTATGGTTTTCCGTTTTCCCCGTGATCCGTCGGTCAATTTTATCAAGCGGGTCATCGGCTTGCCCGGCGACCGAATTACCTATCGCCACAAGCAGGTGTATATTAACGACAAGCCGGCTGCCCAGCAGCAAGTCGGAAATTTTGCCTTTGAATCCGGCGGTATGCGAGAAGTCAAGGCAGACCTGATTAATGAAACTCTGGGCAAGGTAGTTCACAAAATTGTGCTGGATTCGAATCGACCCTACAATCCGCGAAATCTGGAGTTTACGGTCCCACAGGGGCAGTATTTCATGATGGGTGACAATCGTGACTACAGCAATGACAGCCGTTACTGGGGTTTTGTGCCCGAAGCCAATATCGTTGGCAGGGCTTTTTTCATCTGGTTTAGCTGGAATCATAAAACCGGCTCGCCAGACTGGTCGCGGCCGGGAATGTCGATTCAATAATGTTGCTGGATTGCCCCGAATGCCAATACCCATGGCCGGCGATTACTGCTGCTGCACTGTAATCGCCTGCGTTGATTCAAATCGTTTTGCAGCGGAGGTCATAACATGATATCGCCAAAAAAATCGTTACTGGCCACAAAGCTGTATACGTGTTGTCGTCAGCAGCGGGGCTGGACGCTATGGAGTTTGTTGCTGGTATTGGGTCTGATTGTATTTTTCGCCCTGTTGCTGTTCAAATTGATTCCTCCATATCTGGATGACCAAAAAATTCAAAAAGCACTGAATACCGTGATGCAGGAGCAGCATATCGAACAATTCAGTCGTCGGACCATCGTCAGTCGCTTGAGTAATATCCTCTATATTGATTTTGCCCTCGATTTGGTGGATATCAAAAAAGACCTGAAAATCACCAAAAACAATAACATCTTGAAACTCGCTATCGATTATGAAGTGGTGGTGCCAATGGCCTACAATATTAGCGCCCTGCTGACCTTTTCTGATCGGGCCGAAATGCCGCTGAAGAATCCGTGAAGTCCGATTCTGACCAGGAATTGTCGGATCTGGCATTTCTCCAGCTCTCGCACCAGCTGGAGTATCATTTCAGCAACAGGCAGTTATTGCAGCAGTCACTGACGCATCGCAGCAGGCATAATGAAAATTATGAACGCCTGGAATTTCTTGGTGACAGTGTCCTGGGAGTGATTATCAGCGAAGAATTGTATCGGCGTTTCCCACAGGCCGCTGAAGGAAAATTGAGCCGGATGCGAGCCAGTCTGGTCTGTGGTCGCAGTCTGTCAGGGGTTTCCCGAACACTGGGTCTGGGGCAATACGTATTGCTCGGACCCGGCGAGTTAAAAAGTGGTGGCTTTGAGCGTGATTCAATTCTTGCCGACATCCTGGAGGCGGTCATTGGTGCCATGTATCTGGACAGTGACTGGGGCCAGGTTCGAAGCTTCGTATTACGGATGTTGCAACAGCAACTACAGAATATTCGCCCTGATACCGATTTTCGTGATGCCAAGACCCGCCTCCAGGAAGCACTCCAGCAACGGCAAATGGCCCTGCCGGGCTATCAGGTGACTGCCACTACGGGTCAGGATCACTGCAAGGAGTTTGTGGTGGTCTGCAGTATCGATGGCGGGCACGATTTCACCGGCCGCGGACGCAGCCGCCGTCTTGCTGAACAGAATGCAGCGGCGCAGGCGTTGCACTATATACACCCGGATTAAGGTCTATGTGTATAGAAAAAGATCGTAGCCTGACGGAGAACTGATGGAAAATAGTGACGAACGATTTGGATTTGTGGCAGTGGTGGGACGTCCCAATGTCGGTAAGTCGACACTGGTGAATGCCTTGCTCGGTGCCAAGGTCAGTATTGTCTCGCACCGGGCCCAGACCACAAGACATCGTATCCTCGGGGTTCATACCAGCGATCGTTGCCAGATCGTTTTTGTCGATACACCGGGTCTGCATGGTGAACGAAGAAAATATCTCAACCGGGTCATCAACCGCACGGCCGTCAGCAGCCTCGAGGGAGTCGACCTGGTGTTGTTTGTGGCCGTTGCAGGGCAGTGGACGGCGGCCGATGAAGCGGCCTTGGAAATCGTCAAGGCGCAGTCGGCACAAGTATTTCTGGTGATCAACAAAATTGATCGTATCTCCGATCGCAAGCGGCTTTTGCCCATCATTCATGAGCTTGCAGGCAAATCATCATTTGTGGAAATTATCCCGCTCTCCGCCTTGCGACGTACCAACCTGGATGAGCTTCTGGCTACGATTACAGCCTGTATGCCAGCGGGTCCACCGGGATTTCCATCGGATCAAATCAGTGATAAAAGTTCTCGTTTCATGGCCGCAGAGTTGATTCGGGAACAACTCTTTTCCGGGCTCGGTGATGAGCTGCCGTATGCCACGGCTGTTGAGATTGAATCACTCGAAATCTGCCCAGAGATCGTCCATATCCATGCGGTAATCTGGGTTGAGCGCAGTGGTCAAAGGCCGATTATCATTGGTCATAATGGACAGCAGATCAAACGTCTGGGGCAGCGTGCGCGCAGATCACTCGAGAATTATTTTCATACCAAGGTGTTTGTTAAACTCTGGGTCAAGGTCCGTGGTGGCTGGGCTGATGATATCAATAGTCTGCGGGTGCTGGGTTATACCGAGGAGTAACAGTGGCAACGTCACGTTTCAGTGATCAGCAAGGTTTTGTATTGCATACACTTGCCTGGTCGGAAACCAGTCTGATGGTCGATGTTTTCAGCCATAACCTCGGACGGCTGCGATTAATGGCAAAGGGTGCACGGCGTCCAAAATCACCACAGCGGGGCCTGTTATTGCCATTTCAGCCTTTGCTTTGCAGCTGGAGTGGTCGTGGAGAAATTCCTGTGCTGACCATGGTTGAGCCCGATTTTGCGAACAGACATGCGGCCCTGAAAGGCAAGGCGAGATTATGTGGCTATTACCTGAATGAATTATTGTTGAGGTTGCTGGTACGTCATGATGCTCATGAACAGCTGTATGATGATTATGCGGTGGCCATACGTCAGTTGGCTGCAGACGACTGGTCCGAGGATATTCTGCGGGTGTTCGAAAAGCGATTACTGAAACAGGTGGGCTATGGCATGCACCTGCAAACTGAAATCACCTCGAACAATGTGGTCGAGTCACATTTGCGATATCGATATATCGTCGGTGCGGGCCCCCAATTACTGGATGAATCACTGCCCCGTCAGGTGACAGCCATTTCGGGTGCTACATTGCTGGCGCTGGCTGCCGAACATTGGTCCGATGACCAGCAAAGACAGGAAAGCAAACGTCTGTTGCGTTGGGTGTTGCTGCACTATCTCGATGGCAAACCCCTGCAAAGCCGTAAGGTGGTCCGGGCAATCTACGCCCGTCAGGAGTATCATGACTGATCTGCGAAAGAGCGTTAGAAACCACTTTCTTTGATTATTTCGGAGTACTGTTAATGAATTATCTGGGTGTCAATATCGATCACATTGCGACAATACGACAGGCTCGTGGCAGTCGTTATCCAGACCCGGTGCAGGCTGCATTTGTCGCAGAACAGGCTGGTGCGGACAGTATCACGATTCACTTGCGTGAAGATCGACGGCATATCCAGGATCGGGATGTCGAGGTCTTGCGTGGCACACTGCAGACCAAGATGAATCTGGAAATGGCGGCAACCACCGAAATGCTGGCTGTTTGTCTGGGGGTCGGGCCGGAAGATTGTTGTCTGGTGCCGGAAAAACGCCAGGAGCTGACGACCGAGGGTGGTCTGGATGTGGCTGCGCAAGTTGATCAAATCGGCAATGCAGTGAGCCGACTTGTGTCTGCGGGTATTCGGGTATCACTGTTCATCGATACTGAAGAGCGGCAGATCAGGGCCGCACAGCAGATCGGTGCAGCGGTGGTTGAACTGCATACCGGGCGTTATGCCGATGCCATGCATGCCGAATTGCGACAACAGGAGCTGGAGCGCCTGCAGACAGCAGCACGTTTCGCTGCGTCATTGGGATTGCAGGTCAATGCCGGTCATGGTCTGCACTATCACAATGTCAGGCCGATTGCCGCGATCGAAGAAATGCAGGAGTTAAATATCGGTCATGCGATCATCGCCAGGGCCCTTTTCGACGGCCTTGATCGTGCGGTTCGGGATATGAAACGCTTACTGCAATAGCCAACATCTGGCAAAAGTTTTCGCTGAATCAGCATTTATCGAATGTTTTTTCGTTCGATGGCCATTGGACCAACGGGCTCAATAACGGCAGCCAAGTCCTGGCTTTCATGATCGTGGCGGTAGCTCCTGACCATCTGGCACGGCACCGTGCAGGTGTTGGCGTGGTGGCTGTGATTATTTTTTACCACGCGGGGCGAAACCCTCCGGTAATTGGCCTAGATCCCCTTCACCGAACAGAAAGCCGAGCAGGTGTTGTTCGATAACATCGAGGGTCGCCGGATCAGCGGTGCTGAGACGGTTCTCATTCATGATGGTTACCAGACGCTCTTGCCACAGATTCCAGGCTTCGGCGGAAATATTTTCATAAATCCGCTGTCCGAGATCACCGGGGTAGGGGACAAAATTGAGCCCTTCAGCCTGCTTGTTCAAATGTTGGCAATAAACCGTCCGACTCATGCTGGATCCTCGTTGAAAAATAGTGGAGAAGATGCGGGAAGATAAACTTGACTGTCACACTGTGATATTATAAATATAATCACAACTAATGTCAGCCCGCAATCCTTACCCACGGAGAAGATCCATGTTACAAGAAGTCGCTTATCCCACCAAAATTACCGATGAATTCATGCAGGTAACGTCGTCGGCGGGAGAGAAAATCTCCCAGCTGTTACGCTCGGCCGACAGTGAAATTGACAGTGTCAGAATATTTGTGTCCGGTGGAGGTTGCAATGGCATGAATTACGGTATGACCTTCACCGAGGGAACACAGGGTCGTGACAGTGTACTGCGTACTGATGCGTATCAGATTGTGGTGGATCCGGTCGCTCTGGCTTATCTTAAAGGCTGTGAAATTGACTACGTTGAAGACGGTGTTAATACCAGCTTCGTTTTTAACAATGTTTTTCAGGCGGTGGGTGGCACCGGCGGTTGCGCGGGTTGCGGTGGCGGTGGCGGTGGCGGCGGTTGCGGCATGTGAATTGTCAGATTTGATGGTCTGCAGCTGAGGTAGTGACAAGTTCAGCGAGGACACTGGCAGTGATGACGTAGACAGTGATAACACAGGCAGAGATGTCGCGTGGTGCGATCTTGTTGCTCGCACCGCATGCCAGTTATCGATTAACACCCTTCGTGCAGGCAGCAAAGGCCCTGCAATTGCAAGCTGTAATTGTGGTCCCGGCTCAGGGCTCTGTCGATAATACGGTGCTGGTCGGTCAACAGGGGATGGTGTTTGATACTACCCGTCCGGATGCGGCTTTAGATAATATTCTCAAACTGCATCAACAGCAGCCGATTCTGGGTGTGTTGGGACTGGATGATGCGGTATTGTCGCTGGCGGTGCAAGTCGCTGAATTGCTGGCATTGCCACACAATCCGCTGTCAGCCGTGGCAACGGCTTCGCGCAAGGATCTGGCGCGGAAGTGTTTGCGTGATCGTGGCATCAGAACGCCGGAATTTGTCGACGTTGATCTGGATGATGCAGAGTCGATCATACCCGAATGGCATGATTATCCATGTGTGGTCAAACCGGTCAATATGGCAGCCAGTCAGGGTGTCATTCGCGCAGATAACGCGTCCGGTTTATACGCGGCCATAGCCCGTATCCGTGCGATCTACCGGAATTCTGAAAAATACCTGCAACGTCTGATCATTGAGCAATATCTGGACGGTGAGGAAATTGCCATCGAGGCCATATTGCAACAGGGTCGCTTGCAGATCTTGACCATATTTGACAAGCCGGATACCTTGCAGGGACCTTATTTTGAAGAAAGCATCTATGTGACCCCCAGCGCCTTGTCTGATAGGCAGTTACGGCAGGTACAAATTCTGCTCAGTGCCTGTTGCGAGGCGTATGGCTTGCGAACCGGGCCTGTTCATGCAGAATGCCGGCTCAATACCCGGGGCGCCTGGTTACTGGAACTGGCGCCACGTACCATCGGCGGTCTGTGCAGCCGGTTGTTTTCCTACGGGTCGGGGCAGAATCTGGAACAGATCGTACTGTCGCTCGCGGTTGGAGACGAAATAAGCTGGCAGATGACCACTGAGGCCAGTGGTGTGATGATGATACCCGTTCGTTCGAGCGGCATATTGCGGCGGGTCGAGGGCTTGTCAGCAGCACGTAAGGTGCCTGGTATAGAAGAAATATTGATCGATATACGTGAAGGCTATGAACTGGTTGCCTGGCCGGAAGGCAATACCTATCCTGGATTTATATTTGCCCGTGCCGAACAGTCGTCTGACGTGGTCAGGGCATTGCGACAAGCGCATGATGCTCTCAGGTTTGTTACCTCCCCACTATTGGGTAGCGGTCGGGTTGCTTAAAATCCGATTTTGGCACCAATGGTGATCAGGTTGATGTCATTGGTACCCGAGGCACCGGCATATTCAGCTTCAAAGGTAACATTTTTCCATGGATGAAGACCGAGACCTGCGCCATAGCCCAGACTGGTGTCGTCTTCGGTGGTATTAAAAGTCAGGCCCCGGGAACGGACGCTCGACTGAATTCCGCCAAGCTTGCCTTTGAAGTAGATGGTCCCCGGTGTTCGGTAGGTAAAAAACAGACTCTGGGTGTCAATATTCCAGTTGCCGGTTGAACCATAGATGCTGTCTAAGCCGATACTGCCATCACTGGTTGATGTGGTGGCAGAAAACTCAATGGTCGAGCTGCCACTGAAACCCACAGGCCGGGAAAACTCGTAGCCTACGGTGATACCTGCATTACTGGTATCCTTGTGACCGCTACGACCAATTTGAGCGGCGCCGAAATCAGCGCCAACCAGCCAGGTGCCATCAGCAGTCTGGCCAAACCAGGTGGGATCCTCGGCACTAACCTGCTGGCTCATGGCAAGTGAGGCAATGACGCCGACGATGACAGCACTGCAAGTGAATCGGTGATCTAACGCTTTCATTGGATGTATCCTTACAAAAATGGTTTGGACGAAGTGCTAAAGAGGTATTATTCAGCCCAGTCCTATACAATAC
>CAZTLH010000076.1:0-9660 GCA_964614335.1 uncultured Gammaproteobacteria bacterium | reverse complement strand
AGATTATACGCTGTAATTTTCCTGCGCAACAGCCACAGCTGGCTATTTCATTTATGAATATTCTGTTCAGGTGTAATTTTGGGCAGTTCGTAAATCTTCGATCACTTCTTCGAGATCAGCGACTAATTTTTCGACCAGCAATTTGTCTGGGTTGTCACCGGCAGGCGATTCGACATCGGGGTGGGCCTGCAATTTATTCCGGGCTCCACTGATTGTAAAACCATCAACATAGAGCAAATTTCTTATGTTGCGTATCAACTGGACTTCATGGCGTTGGTAGTAACGACGATTGCCACGGCGTTTGACAGGTTTAAGCTGTGGAAATTCCTGTTCCCAGTAGCGCAGTACGTGTGGTTTGACGGCACAGAGCTCGCTGACTTCCCCAATCGTAAAATAACGTTTCCCCGGGATGGCTGGCAAGGAGACACTTTGTCCCGTATCAAGCATCAAGCAGTCTCAGCGTCAGTTCTTCCGTGTTAGCGGATACACGCGCTTTAAGTTTTTGACTCGCCTTGAATGTCACGACACGACGTGCCGGAATCGGAATTTCTTCACCAGTTTTCGGATTTCGACCCGGCCTCGAGGTCTTGTCACGAACAGTAAAGTTACCGAAACCGGACAATTTCACGTGATTCCCCTCTTCCAGTTCCGTTCTCATGGTATCGAAAAACATTTCAACAAAATCTTTTGCCTCACGTTTGTTGAAACCCAGTTCCTCAAATAATACGGTTGCCAAATCTGCTTTTGTTACTGCCATAGTCGCCTCAATACACGAATCAAACCAAAATTACCAAATACAGGTTCAAAATTAACGCAAAATTGCCCCCAACTGTTGACCTAATGCTGTCATCACTGACTGCACAACCTCCTCTACCTCAGCATCCGTAAGGGTGCGTGATGAATGCTGTAAGGTCAAGCCAAATGCGAGACTTTTTTTATTTTTTGGGATGTTTTTTCCTCTATAATCATCAAAAAGCTCCAGTTTTTTGAGTAATGGTCCAGCTGAAGTCCTGGCAATATTGAGCACCCTGGAAGAAGAAATGTCAACTGGAACAATAATCGCCATATCACGTCGGGTTTCAGGATATCGGGAAAATGACTGGTAGGCTGGCAGTTTGGTCACTGCAATAGCACTCATTTCCAATTCAAATAGATAGGCATCCTCGGTGATATCCAGCCAGGCCTGTAATGCAGGGTGCAATTGGCCTAGATAACCGATTGTCTGCCCGGCATAGTGTATTTGGGCACTACGACCAGGGTGTAATGCCGGATGCTGGGCTGCAACAAATTCAAAAGCGTCAATCTTTCCGGTTAAGGTCTGCAAGGATTCAACATCGCCCTTGATATCGAAAAAGTCGAGTGGCCTTGTCTCCTGGTCCCAATGTTTTGGCAGCAGACTGCCACAGGCAACTGCTGCCAACTTTGTTGATTCATCCGCCAGCACACTATCAGATTGCGGTTTAAAACAACGTCCGCTTTCGAACAAACGAACACGTGCGTGTTGTCGATTTAGATTGTTCTTCATGGCAGACAACAAACCAGGCCACAAACTGGTTCGCATCACATTCATGTTTGCGGCGATTGGATTAGACAATTGAATTGCTTTTTGTTCCGGATCCAGTCGATGCTGCATATCGGCATCAACAAAACTGTAGGTAATGGCCTCCTGATAACCCAAATCCATCATTAAATCATGAATTCGTTCAATAGGTTGGGTCGTTTCCGGAGCATTATGTGGATGACTACCACCTCGTGGTGGATTAACAAGAATTCGTTCGTAACCATAGGAACGTGCAACCTCTTCAATCAAATCTTCCTCACATCGAATATCAAATCGATGACTGGGAGGCGTCACACGCCAGCCGCTGGTCATTTTTCGAACCCGAAGACCGAGGCGTTGCAGATAATTATGGACCTTGTCATCCGGCAACTGACAACCCAGGACTCTTTGCAACTTACGCCGACGCAAGTTAACCGCTGCCTGTACAGGCAAATCGGCCTTGTTTACGGCTTCTGTGACAGGTCCTGGCTGACCGCCAGCAATCTCCATAATCAGACGTGTTGCACGTTGTACGGCTCTGGCCGGCAACTCAAAATCGACACCACGCTCAAAACGAAAAGAAGCATCTGTCTGCAAACCATAACGTCTTGCTTTACCGGCAATGACTTCAGGGGCAAAAAATGCTGCTTCCAGCATGATATTGCACGTATTGTCACCGATGGCGGTACTCTGTCCACCCATGATACCGGCCATCGCCACAGCGTGATCATTGTTCGCAATAACCAAAACATCACGATCCAGATTAACAGTACTACCATTCAATAATTCGAGGGATTCGTTTTCTTCTGCGAGGCGAACGACAATATCGCCAGACAACAAATCTGCATCAAAAGCATGCATCGGCTGGCCAAGCTCGAGCAGAACATAATTGGTAACATCAACCACGGCGCTCACAGGACGCACACCACCACGACGAAGACGTTCGGTCATCCATACTGGCGTCTGGGCGGAGATATCGATATTTTTGATTATTCTGCCAATATAACGCGGGCATGCAGTACCAGCCAGCAAACGAATACCGGGTTTATCATAAATTTTCGCATGTACGGCAGAAATGGTTGGCGTGATCATTCTGATGCCGGTAAATGCCGATGCCTCACGTGCCACACCCGACATACTCAGACAATCGCCACGATTTGGCGTCAGATCGACCTCCAGTACCTCATCATTTAACTGCAGCACATCACCAATATACTGACCGGCAGGTGTCCCGGTATCCAGCTCCATGATGCCGGTAGATTTTTCTTCAAGCCCCAGCTCAGCGGCAGAACACAACATACCGGAAGACACAACATCACGTATTCTTGATTTGTTAATCTGCATCCCACTAGGCAGTTTGGAACCGATCAAGGCTACCGCGACTGCAATACCGGGACGAACATTCCTGGCACCACATACGATCTGCAATAATCGTTTGCGACCTACGTAAACCTTGCAGATATGTAACCGATCGGCACGAGGATGCGATTCAATCGTTTCGACCCTGCCGCTAATGATTTTTTTCGAAAGTACGGGACCAGCGGGCTCAATGGCAGCCAACTCAAGGCCTGCAGAGGTGAATCGTTCCCCCAATCGCCGGGCATCGAGACTGCTGTCAACCCACTCATTTAACCAGGCTTTACTGATAAGCATACAAAAGATCCTTAGGCAGATTCAAGAAAGGGGTGGGATTGAAATCAATTGAACTGATCCAAAAAATCGAGATCATTTTCAAAAAACAAACGCAGATCACCGACACCATATCTCAGCATGGTTAGACGTTCAACACCCATCCCAAATGCATAGCCGGTGTATTTTTCATGATCAACCCTGGCGTGTCGAAACACTTCCGGATGTACCATGCCACAACCCAGTATCTCGATCCAGCCTGTGTGCCCGCAGATTCGGCAACCCTCGCCATGACAAAACACACAACCCATATCTACTTCAGCAGAGGGCTCGGTGAATGGAAAATAAGAGGGTCTGAATTTAACCTGTAAATCATCCTTTTCAAAAAATTCACGCAAAAAATAGACCAATGCCCCTTTCAGGTCGGCAAAGCTGATGTCCTGATCGACGACCAATCCTTCGACTTGATGAAACATCGGGGTATGCGTTACGTCAGAATCACAACGATAGACCTTGCCAGGTGCGATGATATACAGTGGTGGTTCATGACTGTGCATAAATCGAACCTGCACCGGGGATGTATGGGTTCGTAACAATACATTCTCCTCGGTATAGAATGTATCGTGCATGGCGCGCGCTGGGTGGTGGCGAGGAATATTCAGGGCTTCAAAATTATGATAGTCATCCTCGATTTCAGGGCCATCAGCAACCTGAAAGCCAAGTTTGGAAAAGATGGCTTCAATTCTTCGCAAGGTGCGGGTTACAGGATGCAAGGTCCCGGACGGCATGGAGCGGCCAGGTAATGTGATATCGACAGAATCCTGCAATAACTGCAGTTCGAGCTGTTGGGCATCGAGAAATTTGAGGCGTTTTTCAATTTCCGATTGAATCACATCCCGGGCTTTGTTTACGCTCTGGCCAAAAGCCCTGCGCTCAGGTCCGGGTAATTGGCCAATCCTTTTTAGCTGTGTTGTTATCAGACCATTTTTACCTAAATACTGTACCCGCAACTGTTCCAGAACGGCAGGCTCTGAAGCTGCAGTAACGGAAGCTGTTGCAGCCACAACCATGGCTGCAACAGCACTATCTGTAAATTTTTCTGATGTTTTCATTGCAATCCCATGTCAAAAAACTTCTGAGAGTACATCGGCAAAGTTGCCGCTGGTACTCTCCCCGCTAATAGCAGAACGGGGAAAGGCATTGCCTTTCCCCGTTTATTACCAATACTGCGTCGCGGGTACTCGAAACCTGATCAGACTTCGCCTGATCAGACTGCGAGTGCGGCTTTAGCCTTTTCTGCCAGGGTAGCGAAGGCCGGTTTGTCATAAACAGCAAGATCAGCCAGCACTTTACGATCCACTTCAATCTCGGCCTTGTGCAGACCATCCATCATACGGCTGTAACTTAAACCGCTGCATCTGGCCTGCGCATTGATACGTACAATCCAGAGTTGGCGAAACTGGCGTTTGCGTTGACGACGATCCCGGTAGGCATATTGCCCTGCCTTGTCGACAGCCTGTTTGGCGACCTTGAATGTTCGGCTACGTGCACCACGATAGCCCTTGGCCAGGGCCAGAACTTTTTTGTGACGGGCATGCGCCGTCACACCACGTTTTACTCTCGGCATAATGTGTCTCCTGAAATCTGATCAGCTGTAGGGTAACATTCGCCGCACAGCGCGAGCGTCTGAGTCATTGACTGTAGTCGCTGCGCGCAACTGCAATTTCCGTTTTGGTGCTTTCTTGGTCAGAATATGACTCGTAAACGCCTTTACGCGTTTGAACCCACCACCGCCGGTTCGTTTGAAGCGCTTGGCCGCGCCCCTATTGGTCTTCATTTTTGGCATCACTTGTCTCCTGTAGTTGAGTAGAACGACCGCAGCGGATGCACATAGCTGCCAGTCGTATAAAATTCCTGCTCCTGAAAAAATGTGTATTCCCAGGATAGTATTTTTGAGGTGATGGCCTAGCGTTTTGGTGCCATTACCATAACCATTTGACGTCCTTCCCGTAACGGTCTTTGCTCCACATTGGCGATTTCTGCCAAATCTTTTTCAACTCGTTCCAACATCTCCAGCCCAAGCTCCTGATGAGCCATTTCCCGGCCCCGAAATCTCAGGGTAATCTTGACCTTGTTACCGTCACCAAGAAACTGTTCCAGCTTGCCCAGTTTAATGCTGTAATCACCCTTGTCCGTTCCCGGACGAAATTTGACTTCCTTGACAATAATCTGTTTCTGATTTTTGCGTGCGACCTGCCTCTGTTTGCTGGCCGTGTACAGATACTTGCCGTAGTCCATCACCCTGCAGACCGGTGGTTCGGCATTCGGTGAAATTTCTACCAGATCCAGATTTTCAGCTTCGGCAGCGAGTAATGCCTCCTGTAGCGGCACCACGCCTACTTGCTCTCCATCGGCGCCGATGAGTCTGACAACTCTGGCAGTAATTTGATCATTCAGGCGTGTTTCTTTGTTATCTGCGATGGCATTAATCCTCAGTCATGTAGGTTGTTTTCAAATCTGGCTACAAACACTCGAATCATTATCTGTTTCGATTGTCAGTCGTAATTTTGCAATAAGCGCGGGTAGATCCATAACACCCAGATCCTCCCCCTCTCTGGTTCGTACCGCCACACAACCGCTGGCAACCTCATTCTTGCCAATGACCAGCAAGTAGGGAATGCGTTGCAGTGTGTGCTCGCGGATTTTAAAGCCGATCTTCTCGTTTCTCAAGTCACATTCTACACGAAACCCCTGCTGAAGCAGCGAAGTGGTCACTTTTTCGGCATATTCATGCTGCTGATCGGTAATCGTCAGCACCATGAGCTGTACCGGAGCCAACCACAATGGGAAACGACCTTCATGTTCTTCAATCAAAATACCGGTGAAACGTTCCATGGAACCCAGTACTGCACGATGCAACATAATCGGTGCCTGTCTCGTTCCATCGGCTGCGACATAGCTGGCTCCCAGACGGCCAGGCATAAAGAAATCAACTTGCATGGTGCCACACTGCCAGCTTCTGCCGATACTGTCACGTAAAGAAAAATCGATTTTGGGTCCGTAAAAGGCACCGTCACCGGCTTTTTCGGTCCAGTCCAGGTGTTTGTTATCCAGAGCCAGCGCCAATGCGGCTTCTGCCTGATCCCAGACAGCATCGCTGCCGATTCGTTTTTCTGGTCGTGTCGACAGATTAACGGTGATTCCGGTAAAACCAAAATGTTGATAGACCTCCTGCAGAAGGTCGATAAATGCCGCGACTTCCTGCTGGATCTGATCCTCTGTACAGAAGATATGGGCATCATCCTGAACAAAATTACGCACCCGCATCAAGCCATGCAGGGTTCCGGAAGCTTCATTGCGATGGCAGGAACCAAATTCTGCCAGCCGCAAGGGCAAATCACGATAACTTTTTAGACCTTGATTAAAAATCTGGATGTGACAGGGGCAGTTCATCGGTTTGATGGCGTAGTCACGCTTTTCGGAATGTGTTGTAAAAATCTCGTCACCAAATTTATCCCAGTGACCCGATTTCTCCCACAACACCCGACCCACAATTTCCGGTGTATGTATTTCCTGATACCCGTGACGTCGTAATAACTGACGCATATATTCGGCGACCTGCAAATAGATCTGCCAGCCCCGTGGATGCCAAAACACCATACCGGGTGCTTCTTCCTGCAGATGAAACAAATCCAGTTGTTTGGCCAAACGTCGGTGATCACGTTTTTCGGCTTCAGCCAGACGTTGCAAATAGGCTTTCAGTTGCTTCTTGTCGGGCCAGGCCGTGCCATAGATACGTTGCAGCATTTCCCGTTCAGAATCACCACGCCAATAGGCACCGGCCAGTTTTGTCAGTTTAAACGCCTTTAAGCTGCCGGTACTGGGAACATGAGGGCCACGGCACAGATCGACAAAGTCGCCTTGACGATACAATGAAATGGTTTGTCCGGCAGGGATATCACCGACAATTTCTGCCTTGTACTGCTCACCTAGCGACTGAAAATAGCTGACAGCATCATCGCGGGGCATTTCCGAACGTTCCACCGGTTCATCCCTGGACGCCAGTTCCTGCATTTTTTGTTCAATAACCTCCAGATCCTGCTCACTAAAACCTGGGGTATAGGCAAAATCGTAGAAAAAACCATTCTCGATCACAGGGCCAATCGTGACTTGCGCTTCAGGAAACAGAATTTTGACAGCAGCGGCCAGCAAATGCGCGGTGGAATGGCGAATGATATCTACGCCACGTTCATCCCTGGCCGTAATAATGGATAATGCCGTGTCATCTTCAAGCACATGACTGGTATCAACCAGTTGACCATCGATACATCCAGCCAGCGCAGCACGAGCCAGTCCGGCACCAATATCAGCGGCAACGGTAGCGATGGTAACGGCTTCCTGATAGGTTCGAACAGAACCGTCAGGTAATGTAATTTGAGGCATGGCCAGATAAAGTCAATACAGGGTGGAGCCGCCAGTCACGACACCAACTCGGCAAGGACGGGACTGAACGGCATGATGCAAAGAACAAATTTGCAGACAAAATATTGGTAGGCGCGAGTGGGATCGAACCACCGACCACTACCATGTCAAGGTAGTGCTCTACCACTGAGCTACGCGCCTGAAACGGAGCGGGAATTTACCATGCCTTGGCCATGTCAGACAACACCCGGAGGAGATTATTTTAGCTTTACAGCCCACCATTTCCGCTACAGCGTCATTATAGACTGCAAGGCCTGGGACGTGTTTGTAAAGTATGCTCAATCAGAGGTTCGCTATTTTCGTTCAGATTCCTTGTCGGGCTGTAAATGCAGAGCCAATTTATGAAAACCTTTTTTTTCCGCAGCCTGTGCTGCAGTCAAACCATAAGCACTGATTCGCTCTCGAAATGCGCCGTAACGCAACAACAGATCTACCAAACGCCGACTACCCTGAGCAGCGGCCTGCATCAATGGGGACCAGTTGCCCGGCTCCAGACTGTCGACTCTGGCACCAGCACGTAGCAGCGTCCTGGTCATAAGCTCATTGTCCTGGCGAACCGCATACATCAAAGCAGTGGACCCATGGACGTCCCGTGCTTCCAGCGTAACCCCTTCACGTAATAATAAATGCAATACATGCAGCTGTCGGTGAATCACCGCCAGATGGACAGGACGAAGTTTTCCCGGGGTACTCTGATCAGGATCTGCTCCGAGTTCCAACAACATTTTTACTGTGGTCAAATGACGATTTTCAACAGCGAGCTGCAATGCTGTTTTTCCTTTGGGATTGATATCGGCCAGCAAGGAAGGGTCTTGCATGACATAATGACGTATCGCGCCCTGCTCTCCTCTGGCAACTGCAGTCATAAAACGACCCAACACCGCGGGATCGGCACGAGCATAAGCTGCATCAAAAAACATCATCAATAGCCCTGAGAGCACTAATTGGCACCAGAACCTCACCCGCAACCTGCCTGCATTCGTTATTCGCATTTCACACTCATGTCATGGTACAAATCTGTTACTTCGATTTTACCGGTCGACAAACATAAACAACAGATTTTATTCCTTCACCATTGAGGTTGGTATGATTCTAGAATCCGGCGCAATAGTCAGGTGCGGGAATAGCCCGGATTATTAGCCACGCCTTTCACAAGCGGCAAATTGATATCGATGGTATGAATTTCTTTTTTGTCGCGTAAATAGGCAGACACAATATCCCAGATATCAGGCAACTCATCCGATTGTGGATTCACACTGGCCCACCCGGCGACTTTATAGGTTTTCGCGGGATCCAAAGGCTGACCTTTAAATTCCAGATTGGAGAGTCTCTTGCCAATGGGTTTTGCCGGGTCAATACTGTATTTGAGACCACCGACGCGCACCATAGCGCCACCCATCTGGTAATAAGGATCCGGATTAAAAAGATTGTCGGCGATATCTTCAAGGATGTTTTTAATGGTTTCTCCGGTCAAATTATTCAGTGTTGACTTGGCGTAGGTGATGGCGGTTTGATCCATCAAATGCTCCATGGTTACCGGGTCTCCGGGCAATAATGATGTCCCCCAGCGAAAGCCGGGTGAAAATGCAATATCGGCACCACGAACCTGTAATGAAGCATCAAGAATGATCTGATCGAAGCTGCCGTTAAAGTTTCCACGCCGGTACAAGGTCGTGTAGGTCGTCGCCAACACTTCATCCAGCTTCTGCTTGTAGGGTGCGCGTACCTGATCAATATGGGCCTGCATCCGGCTATCGGCAGGCAACAGGTTGGAAAAAACCGGCAACATATGATAGCGATATCCTGAAACCTTCCCGCCACTGACAGCAAAATCAAGCACCGAAAGATACTTGGCATTGGAACCCGAATTAATGACCAGTGTTTTTCCACTGGCATTACTGATCAATTGTGGAACCGGTACAGCATCATGGGTGTGGCCACCCAAAATGGCATCCACACCGGTAACGCGACCGGCCATTTTCAAATCAACATCCATACCGTTGTGTGAC
>CAZTLH010000075.1:0-9671 GCA_964614335.1 uncultured Gammaproteobacteria bacterium | reverse complement strand
GGCGTAACAGACCTTTGGTATCACGGGCCAGCAGTGGATCCCAGTAACTGCCCCAGATGACTTTTAGGACATTCCAGCCGGCACCACGGAATTCACCTTCCAGTTCCTGGATGATCTTGCCGTTGCCACGTACCGGGCCATCCAGACGCTGCAGATTACAGTTGACGACAAAGATCAGGTTGTCCAGGTTTTCCCGGCCGGCCAGCGATATCGCGCCCATCGATTCCGGTTCATCGGATTCACCATCCCCACAAAAACACCAGACCTTGCGTTTTGAGGTATCGGCGAT
Source organism: uncultured Gammaproteobacteria bacterium (assembly GCA_964614335.1). Taxonomy (GTDB): domain Bacteria; phylum Pseudomonadota; class Gammaproteobacteria; order Arenicellales; family DRJH01; genus DRJH01. Next base: position 9,382 of record CAZTLH010000075.1, on the reverse strand, counting down.
CCCGCGGTTGTGCAGGTATTTCAGAAATCGGGCCTGATAGATGGCCTGAATGGGCCCCAGCCCCATGGAAACGGTGGGGAACTGCCAGAAATTGGGCATTAACCAGGGGTGCGGGTAGGAAGACAGGCCTTTGCCCTGGGCTTCACGGCGGTAATTTTTCAAATCATCTTCTTTAAGACGCCCTTCTAGAAAGGCCCGGGCATAGATGCCGGGTGCGGAATGGCCCTGAAAGAACACCAGATCGCCACCGTGATCTTTACTCGGGGCATGCCAGAAGTGATTAAAACCGATGTCATAGAGTGTGGCGATGGAAGCAAAGCTGGCAATATGACCGCCGATGCCATCACTTTCGCGGTTGGCCCGCACCACCATGGCGATTGCATTCCAGCGTATGAGGGAGCGAATCCGCCACTCCAGCGCAGCGTCACCCGGGCTACGTTGTTCTTTTGAGGCGGGTATGGTATTCAGATACGCGGTATGGGGATTGAAGGGAATGTGGGCACCGGAACGTCGTGACTGTTCGATTAGAATCTCCAATAGATAATGGGCCCGGTCTGCGCCTTCACGCTCCAAAACGCTTTGCAGGGCTTCCAGCCATTCGGCTGTTTCTGTCGGATCGATATCAACAGCATTTTTTTCTTCAGTCATTGTGATGCTCCTCGGCTGCTGTAATGAAACAGCGGGGTTTGGTAAGAATTATTATAAAACTGACATTCAAGTGGCAGCGACCACGTCAGCGGCCTGCTGGTCAGCGTGATAGGATGAGCGAACCATCGGTCCGGAGGCGACATGTTCAAAGCCCATGGCCTCACCAGTTTCACGCAGCTGGTCGAATTCGTCCGGGTGTACATATCTGACAACAGGCAGGTGGTGTCGACTCGGTTGCAGGTATTGGCCCAGGGTCAACATGGTGCAGCCGTGATTTCTCAGGTCCTGCATGACTACGGAGATCTCCTCGAGAGTCTCACCCAGACCGAGCATAAGACCCGATTTTGTCGGAATCGCTGGTTTGAGGATCTTGAATTCCTGCAGCAAACGCAACGACCATTGATAATCAGCCCCGGGGCGACTGGATTTGTACAGTCGTGGCACGGTCTCCAGGTTGTGATTAAATACATCTGGCGGATTTTTGGCCAGGATTTGCAGGGCGATCTCCATCCGGCCCCGAAAATCGGGGGTCAGAATTTCGATAGCTGTATTTGGTGCACGTTGACGCAGGGCCTCGATACAGGCGGCGAAATGCCCGGCACCACCGTCACGCAGATCATCCCGGTCGACCGAGGTGATGACTACATATTTGAGCTTCATTTTGGCCACCGTCTGGGCCAATTCCTCCGGTTCACTGGAGTTGAGTGGCAACGGTCGGCCGTGGGCGACGTCGCAAAACGGGCAGCGTCGGGTACAGATGTCCCCCATGATCATAAATGTGGCAGTGCCACCACCAAAACATTCAGGCAGATTGGGGCAGGCGGCCTCTTCACAGACCGTATGCAATTTGCTGGCACGCAGACGACGTCGAACCTGTTCGATGCGTTTGCTATCCTGCAGTCGGACTCTTATCCAGGGTGGTTTACGTAATGGATTCTGGGTGGGTGTGATTTTGACCGGGAGACGGGAAACCTTGGCCGCGGCACGTTGTTTTTCACCAATTGCCGGGCGCTGAGGACGAACGGGATTGTTTTCGGACATGTCGGTTTCGTGTGTATTAAGGTCGGTAAAAGTTCACTGCACTGCTTGTCATTGCAGCAGATCTTTGGCGTTGGGTAGGTGTCTTCAGAAATGCACAAACCATGTTATACAGCGCAGGAAATTATATCACAGCCCTGGCCAGTATATTCTCCAGCAGTCCGGCCAGATAGTGTCCGGTAAAGGAATCAACACAACTGGCAAGTTGTTCCGGCGTCCCGCAAGCGACCACGGTGCCACCACCATCACCACCTTCTGGTCCGAGGTCAATGATCCAGTCGGCGGTTTTGATGACGTCGAGATTGTGTTCAATCACGATCACCGTATTGCCCTGGTCACGCAAACGATGCAAAACCTGCAACAATTGACGGATATCATGAAAATGTAGGCCGGTTGTTGGTTCATCCAGGATATACAGGGTCCGACCGGTATCGCGTTTGGATAGTTCCCGCGACAGCTTGATTCGCTGGGCCTCGCCACCGGAGAGTGTGATGGCGCTTTGTCCCAGACGGATATAGCCGAGGCCGACATCCATCAAGGTTTCGAGTTTGCGGCGAATGACCGGGATGACCTGAAAGAAATTCAGGGCCTGCTCGACACTCATTTCCAGCACATCCCGGATATTTTTACCCTTGTAGGTGATCTCCAGGGTTTCACGGTTATAGCGGGCACTTTTGCAAACATCACAAGGGACAAAAATATCGGGTAGAAAGTGCATCTCTACACGTACCAGGCCATCCCCCCGACAGGCTTCACAACGACCACCACGAACATTGAAGGAGAAGCGGCCTGGTTTGTAGCCCCGTGTCCGCGCCTCGGGGGTGCCGGCAAAAAGCTCCCGAATCGGTGTAAAAAGACCGGTGTAGGTGGCTGGATTGGAACGTGGTGTCCGCCCGATCGGACGCTGATTGATATCGATGACTTTGTCGAAGAAGTCGATGCCATTGATTGTGTTATACGGTGCCACTTCCAGACGACTCTTGTTCAGTAAACGGGCAATTGCCGGATACAGGGTGTGATTGACCAGGGTCGACTTGCCGGAGCCTGAAACACCGGTCACACAAATAAACAGACCTACGGGAAATTCGACGCTGATGTTTTGCAGATTATGGCCGCTGGCCCCATCGACCACCAACATCCGGTCTGGCTGCACCGGGTGGCGTGTCAGCGGGATCGGGATCTGTTCCTTGCCGGACAAATATCGGCCGGTCAGGGAGTCGGGGTTGTTGATGATGTCCTGCAACTGCCCCTGGGCCACGATTTGTCCACCATGCAGACCGGCTCCCGGACCAATGTCGACAATGTGATCCGCATTCAATATCGCTTCTTCATCGTGTTCGACCACGATCACGGTATTACCCAGGTCACGCAGATGAAACAGGGTATTCAATAAACGTTTGTTGTCACGCTGGTGCAGACCGATCGAGGGTTCGTCCAGGACATACATGACCCCGACCAACCCGGAACCGATTTGGGATGCCAGACGGATACGCTGTGATTCGCCACCGGACAAGGTATCTGCAGAACGGTCCAGGGTTAGATACTGCAGACCGACATCGGCCAGAAAATGCAGACGCTGGGTAATTTCCCGGATAATGCGTTCGGCGATGGCCGCCCGTTTGCCTGTGAGATTGAGGTGCTCGAGAAATATCAGGGCTCTGGTGATGGGCAGGGCCGTGACCTGGTGAATCGCCAGGTCATTGACAAAGACATGTCGCGCGGCCCTGGAAAGCCGGCTGCCGGCACAGTCCGTACAGGGCTGATTGCTGATGAAACGGGCGATGTCTTCACGAATACTGCTGGATTCGGTCTCGCGATAACGTCGCTCCAGATTCGGGATCACCCCTTCAAAGGCATGATGACGTTGTCGCTGGCCGGGATACTCGATGTCAATCTTCTCCTTGCCACTGCCAAAGAGAATGGTGTGTTGCAGTTTTTCGGAAAGTTGATCGAACGGGGTATTGATGTCGAATGTGAAATGACGACTCAAGGCATTGAGCATACTGAAGACAAAGGGATTGCGACGATCCCAGCCGGGAATGGCCCCGGCCGCCAGACTCAGACCGGGATCACTGACCACCCGATCGGGGTCGAATAGCTGTCGTATACCGAGACCATCACAGCTTTTGCAGGCACCGGCCGGGTTGTTGAAAGAAAAGCTGCGTGGTTCGAGTTCCCCGTAGTTAAAGCCACAATGAGGACAGGCGTAGTGGGCGGAGAACAAGGTTTCCCGGGGCTGTCCTTCTACGACATCGAGGCACGCGATAATGGCCAGATCGTCGGCCAGTGACAGTGCTGTTTCAAAGGATTCGGCAAGACGTTGGGCAATGCCTTCGCGGATAACCAGACGGTCGACCACAACATCGATATCATGTTTTAGTTTCTTGTCCAGGATCGGCACATCATCGAGTTCGGTGACCCGCTGATCGATCCTGGCCCGGACAAAGCCGTGATGACGTAATTCCTCCAGCAATTTATCATGGCTGCCCTTGCGGTTACGGATGACCGGTGCCAGCAACAGAACTTTGCTACCGGTGGGTAGAGCCAGTGTGATATCAACCATTTGACTGACTGTCTGTGCCTGCAGCTCAACATTATGGTCCGGGCATCTCGGCGAGCCGATGCGGGCATACAACAACCGCAGGTAGTCATAGATTTCGGTGACAGTGCCGACCGTGGAGCGGGGATTGTGGGAGCTGGCCTTTTGTTCAATAGAGATGGCTGGCGACAAGCCTTCGATCAGATCGATGTCCGGTTTTTCCATCAATGACAGGAACTGACGGGCATAGGTTGAAAGGGACTCGACATAACGTCGCTGGCCTTCCGCGTAAATGGTATCAAAGGCCAGAGAGGACTTGCCAGAACCGGAAAGTCCTGTAATTACAATAAACTGGTCCCGTGGCAGGTCCAGATTGATGTTTTGCAAATTGTGTGTCCGCGCACCGCGGATTCGAATGAATTCCATGTCTTTTTACTGTGTGGGATGACAACCTGCTAATATACGCATATTCTGTCGTTCAGGGCAAAGTCTTCACAGTTTTTTTCTATCCAGGGAGTAAAGAATCATGGCAAGAGGCGTTAACAAGGTTATATTGGTAGGTAATTTGGGTAAGGATCCGGAAATTCGTTATACCGCCAGTGGCAGTTCGGTGGCGAATGTAACGGTGGCTACTGCTGAAAGCTGGAAAGACAAGAATACCGGTGAAAGGGTAGAGAAGACGGAATGGCACCGGGTGGTGTTTTTTTCCCGTCTGGCCGAAATCGTTGGCCAATACCTGCATAAGGGTTCACAGGTCTATATTGAAGGCCGCCTGCAGACCCGAAAATGGCAAGGTCAGGATGGCAATGATCGTTATACCACGGAAATTGTCGCCAACGAGATGCAGATGCTCGGTAGCAAAGGCGAGGCTGCGGGCGCTCAAACGTCCGGGGGGGGTCAAGCGTACCCCCAACCCCAAGCCGCCCCGGCCAGTACATCGTCCAATGCCCCAAACGGTACCCCTGAGGAACCCCCTATACCTGATTTTGATGACGATATTCCCTTCTAGAATCTGTCCGGGAACAGGGGTCGACCGGTTTATTGCTCCTGCAAAGCCGGCACTTCCGCCTTCCATGGCGGTCGACCGGCTTATTGCTCCTGCAAAGCCGGCACTTCCGCCTTCCATGGCGGTCGTAATGAGGGAAAGCGGGTGAGGTAGCATCTCATGACTTGAGGTGAGTAGTGGCACAGGGATGTGCCGTTTACGAACCTGAGGATGGGTTACGGATTAGTAGCCACAGCCGTCATTCCCGCGAAGGCGGGAATCCAGAAGATCAAGTCGCAAAGACAAATCCTTGGGTGATAAATGGTTTGCTGTTGTCGGTTACGCCATTAACTTGATCTCTATTAAAATTACCGGAGAAACCATCGCTCAGTGTGGGTGTTAATCCCCGCATTTGCGCAAACGCTGAATCCGCAAAGAAATCGATAGTATTTTTGTCTAAAATCCTGTATGGTGCGCCCCACAATGGTTTTCGTACAGTGCCTTCCCATGTTGTTCTGCCTCCGCTTTGCCACCTGCCGCGCCCTGTCTGATGCTTATCCTGTCATTGACGATGGATTTCGAATATCTGATTGCCAGATGCTTCCTGTTACTGAAGCCTGCCTGTTGCTTGAACATCCCTGAAAAAATAACATAAGCAGCTTGTGTCTAAAAGACGCAACGATGCCATAGAACGATGCTGGCGCTGATCACAGCACAGCGAACTTAAGCATGAATGCATGCAAGAATACATGGAGTATTACAAAGAATGAAATTTGATTCACTTGGTCTTTCTGCGGCCTTATTACAGGCCGTTAACGACCAGGGCTATACCGAAACCACACCGATCCAGCAGCAGGCGATACCGGCCATCCTGGACGGCCGGGATATCCTCGCTGGTTCACAGACTGGTACCGGCAAGACGGCAGCATTTGCCTTACCGATGCTGCAATTATTGAATAAAGATGCACAGCAACGTAAACCCGGTCGACCGAAGGCGTTAATTCTCGCGCCAACACGCGAACTCGCGGCCCAGGTCGGTGAGAGCGTAGCCCTCTATGGTCGTCATCTGTCGCTACGCACCAGCGTGATTTTTGGCGGGGTAAAAATTGGCCCGCAGATTACCCGTTTGCGTGGTGGCGTTGATATTGTTGTGGCAACACCCGGACGTCTGCTTGATCATATTTCCCAGAAAACGCTGAATCTCTCCGATATTGAAATACTGGTGCTTGATGAAGCGGACCGGATGCTGGATATGGGATTTATTCACGATATTCGACGTGTGATCAAACTGCTTCCACAAAAAAGACAAACCCTGCTGTTTTCTGCCACATTTTCGAATGATATTCGCAAGCTAGCAGGCAGTTTGTTGCAAAATCCACTCCAGATCGACGTGGCTCCAAGAAATACCACAGTGCCCCTGATTTCCCAGGGCGTTCATGAAGTGGAGAAAAATGGTAAACGGGCGTTATTGTCGTGGTTGATCGGCTCGGGTAACTGGCAGCAAGTGCTGGTGTTTACCCGCACCAAACACGGTGCCAACCGTTTGGCTAAACAACTGGAAAGTGATGGTTTGCGTAGTGCTGCCATTCATGGCAATAAAAGTCAGGGTGCCAGAACTCGCGCTCTGGCTGAATTCAAGGCTGGAAAAATCAAGGTGCTGGTAGCCACCGACATCGCGGCGCGTGGTCTGGATATTGAACGTTTGCCACATGTGGTGAATTACGAATTACCGAATGTTCCAGAAGATTATGTGCATCGGATTGGTCGAACCGGCCGTGCCGGTCTGGTTGGAGAAGCCTTGTCGCTGGTATCCAGTGACGAAAAAGGGCTGCTGCGGGATATTGAACGTCTGCTTGGTAAATCGATACCGAAAAGAAAAGCAGAAGGATTTGTGCCGCCAAAGACTGTCAGACCAACACAGATGGCTTCTGCTTCGGAACAAAAACTGCGTATTGTCAATAAAGCGGACAACAGGACGGCAGGTAAACAGCGTAAACGCTCACCAAATGCGGGAAAAAACCGGCATAATAACGCCTCTGGACAATCAGAAGGTCAACTTGCAACAGCACGATCGGCCAGAGGCCAGGCCGCCAGGAGCCAAACCGCAAACAGTCATTCGCATGCGCGACGACGGTCCACTAATTCTGATTTATACGCAGCAATTGGATAAAGGAGTGAGTCATGGCAGAAAATCGTGAAGGACAGGCAGTACCGGATATTACTTTCAAGACCATTCACAATAGTGAATGGGCTGATCTCACCAGCAGTGAGCTGTTTGCCGGCAAAAGGGTGGTATTGTTTGCCTTGCCTGGCGCCTTTACCCCGACTTGTTCGGCCAGCCATTTGCCTGGCTTTCGGGAAGCCTGTCCGGATTTTCTGAAACACGGAATTACGGCCATCTATTGCCTGTCGGTGAATGATACCTTCGTCATGAATGCCTGGCAGGAATCCCTGCAAGCCCATAATATCACCATGTTGCCTGATGGAAATGGTGATTTTTCCCGTGGCATGGGAATGTTGTCGGACAAACGTGCGCTCGGTTTTGGCGATCGTTCAGATCGCTATGCCATGGTGGTCGATAACGGGGTGATCGAGAAAATGTTTATTGAGCCCGATGCCAAATCCTTTGGTATCTCCAGTGCCGAGTCTGTTCTGGAATACGTCAATCCTGAGAGTTGAGCCTGAATATTTAGGCAGTGGCTCCCGCTAACGCAGGATTTGCCAACTGTTTTTTCGCTCGATGGCCAAAAACGGCCAACTGGCTCAAAAACAGCCGACAAATCCTGTGTTTCATAATCCTGGCGGGAACTCCTGATATTCAGGTTTTGTTCCAGAGTCAAACTTTAAGTCGATAGCCGGTATGAAAAATCCATACAATAATACTTAAGAAAATCAGCAGAAAACTGCCGGCCATGGCCAGGCTCAGGCCGATGCTGACATCGGCAATCTCGTAAAAGCTCCAGCGAAAACCGCTGATCAGATAGACCACAGGATTGAACAGGGTGACGGTTTTCCAGAAGGGTGGCAGCATGTTAATGGAGTAGAAGCTGCCACCGAGGAAGACCAGCGGGGTCACCACCAGCAACGGGATGACCTGCAGCTGTTCAAAATTATTGGCCAGGATGCCGATAATAAAACCGAACAGGCTGAAGGTGATGGCCGTGAGCAGTAAAAATGAAATCATCGATAGCGGGTGGTCGATACGGACATCGACGAACACCGATGCCGTGGCCAGGATGATGAGACCAAGCAGAATGGATTTGCTGGCGGCCGCACCGACATAACCGAGCACAATTTCCAGTGGCGAGATTGGTGCAGAAAGAATCTCATAAATGGTGCCGGTAAATTTCGGGAAATAGATTCCGAATGAGGCATTGGAGATACTCTGGGTCAGCAATGACAGCATCATCAGTCCAGGGACCAGAAAGGCGCCGTAACTGATGCCTTCGATCTGGTTGATTTTCGAACCAATGGCAGCCCCGAACACGACAAAGTACAGTGAGGTCGAGATCACCGGGGAAACAATACTTTGCGTTAATGTGCGCCAGGTTCGGGCCATTTCAAAGTTGTAGATGGCTTTGGCAGCGTAGAGATTCATGTCTGTTTATGTACCAGATTAACAAAGATTTCTTCGAGTGAGCTCTGGGTAGTATAGAGATCACTGAAGCGGATGTCTGCGGTTGCCAGATCGGCCAACAGTGCCGTGATCCCGGTGCGTTGCTGCGTGGTATCGTAGGTGTAGACCAACTCGGCGCCATTCTGGGTCAGTTCCAGAGCATAGTGTTGCAGATCTGCAGGCAGGCTGGTGAGCCTCTCCTGTAACTGTAGTGTGAGCTGTTTTTTGCCCAGTTTGCGCATCAGCTCGGCCTTGTTCTCGACCAGTAATAACCGGCCTTTGCTGATAATGCCAATCCGGTCGGCCATTTCTTCGGCTTCTTCGATATAGTGCGTGGTGAGGATGATGGTAACACCGGATTCACGCAGGGAACGCACCAGTTTCCACATATCCTGACGTAACTCAACATCGACCCCGGCCGTCGGTTCGTCCAGAAACAGAATACGTGGCTCATGGGAGAGAGCCTTGGCAATCATGACCCGGCGTTTCATGCCGCCGGACAGGGACATGATCATATTGTCTTTCTTGTCCCATAGCGACAATGATTTCAATGTTT
>CAZTLH010000074.1:0-9722 GCA_964614335.1 uncultured Gammaproteobacteria bacterium | reverse complement strand
ATGGTATCTATTCTATATAGGAATACTATATTCCTTAAAACCCTTTAAGCAATTCCCAGGAATCTACCGTAACTCATTCAGAAGCTCCCCCTAACACTGGATTTGCTGACTGTTTTTTCGTTCGGTGACCATGAGCGTCCAACTGACTCAAATTCAGACACAAAATCCTTGTGATTGAATTTCTAGCGGGAGCTCCTGAAATTCCTCGAGTACAAAATCCCTTGAGTACAGTTGTCTTTTGCTGACCTCTTGCGGTAAAGTGAATATTGCCAAAATCAGATAGATGACGACAGGATTTCAATATAAAATGTGTATTAGCCATGGTGAAGGGAGACTTCATGAAATTTCGATCTATCCACAGTGGGCTGGTAATGACACCGGCAATTGCGATACCAGGAAAAAATCTGCGAACCGGCAAAGCACACACACGTACAAGCAAACAATTCAAAAGGGTGACTAACAGTGAGTTTTGCTACATGAGCATTCCGCCACTATTTACCTGTCATATGAAACTGGCATTGCTGGCGGCGCTGTTTCTCACCGGCTGTGCAACCAACCCGGTAACCGGCAAAAATGAGTTAATGCTGATTCCGGAAGAAACTGAAATACAGTTGGGGCAGGAAAATTATCAACCATCCATACAAATGCAGGGCGGTGATTATGTTGCTGACCCAAAAGTCACTGCATACATCCAGGAAATTGGCCGCAAGCTGGTGGCGGTAACTGATCGCAAGTTGCCATATGAATTCACCGTGGTCAATGATTCCAAAATCAATGCCTGGATGCTGCCTGGTGGAAAAATGGGCATCAATCGCGGGTTGTTGCTCAAAATGGATAACGAAGCAGAGCTGGCTGCCGTCATGGGTCATGAAATGACCCATGCAGCAGCCAAGCACAGTGCCAAACACATCCAGCAGGCACTACTGTTGCAAGGTGCTATTCTGGCGGCATCTGCTGCCATCAGTGCCTCAACAGATGATACTGGTGAACAGACTGTTGGCATCATTGGCGCACAAGTGGTTGGCACACTGCTACAATCAAAATTCAGTCGTGACGACGAAAGTGAAGCCGACCACTACGGTATGGTTTATATGTCCCGGGCCGGTTACGATCCACAGGCTGCGGTCACGGTACAGCAGATGCTGTTTGAAGAGTCAAAGGGACAACCGAATAATCTATTGACCGAACTCCTGGCAGATCACCCACCTTCTGCAGACCGGGTCGTTGCCAACAAGGAATTCGCTGGCAAACTCCCGGTTGGCGGGAAATTAAACCACGACATCTATCATCAGCGCCTGGATCATTTATTTCAGGTGGCCCCGGCCTATACTGCCTACGATAGTGGACAAAAAGCATTACAGGAAAAACACTACAAGAAGGCCTTGCAATTGGCCAACCGGGCGATCGCAATCGAACCAGGAGAGGCCCTGTTTCATGTCCTGAAGGGCAAAGCCTTCGAAAGAAGCCACAACAAGAATGCCTCCATCATACAATATCAAAAAGCTGTTATGCTGAATCCGAATTATTATGCAGGACATCTAAAGCTTGGGTTGCTGCTCGACTCCGAAGGCAACCATAAGCAAGCTAAAAAATCGCTAGAAAAAAGTGTAAAGTTGTTAAAAACTGCCTCTGCATTGTTTATTCTGGGACGATATGCCCAGGATAGTGGCAATACAAAACTGGCTAAAAGCTACTTTGAGCAGGCAGCCCAGGATGGCGGAACCGCCGGGAAAGCAGCCTATACGAATCTTCTGCGGGTCGACTTACCGGTCAATACCAGCAACTACATTCATTCCAGTATGGTCTTGAACAGCAACAGTCAACTCGACTTTGAGGTTAAAAATACCACACCTTTCCCTATTGGGAAAATTGTACTGGAAGTTCGGGAAGGTGCCAATAGAAAACGCATTCCATTACGGGGCGTCATCGATGGCAACAGCAAAGACACTTACCCTACCGGGGTTGCGATCACGCAGCAAGACCTCAACAATGCCAGTGTCAAGGCCGTCAGTGCACAATTGGAGGAGTGACACTGAATGCAATCGTCACACCGAAATCAGAACCGAGTGACCTTAAAGTCAACATAACAGATCATGCGGATCAGTCAGTAGCATTTCGCTGATAAGGGTTTCGCTGACTGTGTTATCACTCGAGGGCCATTGGTCCAACTGATTCGCAAGCGGTCGCCAAAGCCCTGATTTCGAATTGCCGCCGCCGTTCTGCAAGTGTATCAGAAACGTTCTTCAGGTCAGATCACCTATGGATGAATTTCAAAACCACACGAAACCACCAACAGTCACACTTGGCGATTCATCAACTACGCCAAAAACTCCGGGAAAAAAGCACCAGCAAGGTAAACAACTCCAAACGACCCAGTAACATGGTGAAAATCAATAACCACTTGGCGACGCTATTGAGGCCTTCGTAACCAGCCACGACCTGTCCGAGACCGGGACCAAGATTATTCAGTGAGGCGGTCACTGCCGAGAAGGCAGTGACCAGATCAATACCGGTTGCTGTAACTGCAAGTGATAACAGAATATAACTTAATATATACAAGGCAAAGAAACCCCAGATCGCGCTGATGACATGTTCCGATACGGGTCGACCACCGAGTTTGATCGGTATCACGGCCCGGGGATGAATCAGTTTGTCGATCTCCCGTTTGCCCTGTTTGTACAACAACAGCACCCGCACCACCTTGATTCCCCCGGCAGTTGAGCCGGCACACCCACCTACGGCACTCATCATGATCAACAGTACCGGTACAAAGGTGGGCCATAGACTAAAATCTTCTGTCGTAAAACCGGTGGTAGTCATCATCGAAACCACCTGAAAGGCAGCATGCCGTAATTCATCCCAGGGGCTATTATCGACGTGGGCCCGTGACAGGACCACCCAAATCACCAAGCTGACGACGGCTGCAATGGTGAGATAGGTTGTCGCCTCAGGATCTTTCAGATAGAGATACAACTTGCCACGACTTAAAGCCGAGTAATGCAATGCAAAATTAATTCCGGCCAGCAGCATAAACAGGATAGCGACCCATTCCACAGCCGCTGACTGAAAATAACCCAGACTGGCATCATGGGTGGATGACCCGCCGGTGGCTACGGTACTGAAACTATGGGTAATGGCATCAAACCAGCTCATACCCGCCAGATGATAGGAAACTGCGGCGGCGATCGTCAGCCCCAGATAGGCCACCCACAGGGCTTTCGCGGTTTCGGCAATACGCGGCGTCAGTTTACTGTCCTTCATCGGCCCCGGTGTTTCCGCCTTGTACAGCTGCATGCCACCGACCCCCAACATCGGCATGACCGCGACGGCCAGCACCACGATGCCCATACCACCAAACCATTGCAGTTGTTGCCGGTAATAACGTACGGACATGGGTAAATCATCGATCCCGGTCAACACGGTTGCACCCGTGGTGGTCAAACCGGACATGGATTCAAACATGGCATCGGTAAAACTCAGTGAAGGATTATCTCCGAGCACCAATGGCAAGGCACCAAAACTGGCCAGCACCACCCAAAACAGCACCACAATCCAGAAACCTTCCCGATGACGTAACTCACGGGTGCTTTTACGTGTCAACAACCACAGCAGCAAACCCGCCAGCAGGGTCAGCACATAGGCCTGTAAAAATGGCCAGACATCACCATCGGCTGCCAGTAGTGATACGGCAATCGGTGGTAATTGGGTATGACTGAAAATAATCAGCAATATCCCGAGAAGATGAAATACTACTGCCCAATGCATGGCTTGCTCTTGAGGGTCAATTCTAGAATCATTTCTTCAGACGGAACATTACACCGGTTTTATCCACTTCGGAGTCAGATAAACAGCGCCGATACCTGAAATAACTTTTCCACATCACGTATATATTGTTTGTCAATCAGAAAAAGGATGACATGATCTTCCGATTCCAGCACCAGATCTGCACGCGCGGTCAGCACTTCCTCATCCCGATACACGGCTCCGAATGCGGCACCAGGGGGCAGATGAATTTCCCGTAATGCTTTACCCACCACCTGAGAAGTATTTTCATCGCCATGCACAATCACCTCAATCGCTTCTGCCGCACCACGACGCAGGGCATGGACTGATACCATGTCCCCCCTCCTGACATGGGTTAACAGAACACCGACAGTTTCCACCCTGGGAGAGATCATCATATCCAGCAAACTGTCGTCCAGCAAATCCATATAGGCTGTCCGATTGACCAGCGGCATGACCCGCTTGGCCCCAAGTCGTTTGGCCAACATAGCGGAAAGGATATTGACCTCATCGTTATCGGTTAAAGAACAGAACACATCGACCGTATCAATATTCTCCTGTCTGAGCAATTCTTCATCCGCCGCATCCCCAACCAACACAATAGTTTCCTGCAATTCTTCCGACACCAGCGATGCACGTTTTGGGTCCCGTTCAATCAATTTAACCACATAACCCTTGTTCTCGAGAAACAGAGCCAAACGAAAACCGATATTGCCGGCTCCAACCAGCATAATTTTGCTGCCGGACTTGCCCAATTGTTGCAATTCACTCATGACCGGTCGTATCTGCGAACGCGGTGCGATAAAAAACACCTCGTCATCCGGTTCAATAATGGTGTCACCGCTGGGGATGATCGGTCGTTCCTGACGAAATACAGCCGCTACCCGGGTATTGATATCGGGAATATGACGGCGTAGTTCTTTCAGACGCTGCCCCACCAAAGGCCCGTCTGTAAACGCCCTGACACCCACCAGCTGGATTGCACCATCGGCAAAATCCAGCACCTGGATTGCACCAGGATGTTCAATCATGCGACTGATGCGTTCGGTGACAATCGATTCAGGGCTGATTCTGACATCGACCGAAAAGCCTTTATCGCCGAATATTTCAGGGGTACGAAGATAATCCCGTGAACGGATACGGGCGATGGTAGTGGGCGTGCTGAACAAGGTCCGACAAATCCTGCAGGCTGCCATATTGATTTCATCGCGGTCCGTAACCGCCAGCACGACATCGGCATCTTCGGCACCGGCCTGTTGCAAAACAGTCGGATAACTGGCAGAACCGACGACCGTACGAATATCCAGCCGATCTTGCAGCGCACGCAAATGTTCGGCCTGGGTATCGACCAGGGTGATTTCATATTTATCAACCGCCAGCATTTCTGCCGTTGAGGTGCCAACCTGTCCCGCTCCCAGAATAATAATTTTCAAGTGTGTCCTCCCCACAGTGACCAACCGAGCACACAGTATGATGCCAGAATCTCAGGCACTTTGCTGTTCATCCATAGCTTCCAGTTGTTCACTGTATTCCAGCCAGGCTTCCTCCGCCTGGTTTAATTCTTTCTGTTTATACCCATGTTTGCCGATCAGGCTTTGCAACTCACCGCCATTGATTTTTTCATATATTGCCGGATCTTCAAGCTGGGCACTTAAATCCTGGATTTGTGTCTGCAGTCTGCCAATGTTTTTTTCCAGAGCGCGGATCTGCTGTCGCAGGGTCTGCGTTTGACGGCGAAATTCCGCACTGCGTTGTCGTTGCAAACGTTTGGAACCGCTTGCAATCGATGTAGGAGCATCCGCTTCAACCGTCTCTTTTGGCGACTTCAATGCGGCAGTATATTCGTCCAGATCCCCGGTAAAATTCTGGACTTGCCCATCGTGGACATATAATAGCCCATCACAAACCGTACGCAGTAAATAGCGATCATGAGAAACCAGAATCATGGCACCGGTAAAGCCCTGCAAGGCCATCGTCAGGGCATGCCGCATTTCCAGATCCAGATGATTGGTCGGCTCATCAAGAAGTATCAGTGCCGGTTTTTGATACACCAGCATAGCCAGGACCAGACGCGCTTTTTCACCACCAGAAAATGGTGCGACCGGTTCCACCACCCGATCGCCTTGAAAGCCAAATCCCCCCAGATACTGCCGCAGGTTTTTTTCTGTGGCCTTGTTGTCCAGCAACAAAAAATGCTGAATCGCTGACTTGTCAGGGTGCAGTTGCTCCAGCTGCTGTTGGGCAAAGTAGCCAATACGCAGGCCCTGACCGGGCAAACGCTGGCCATGGCTCACCGATTTCTCCCCGGACAGTATCTTGACCAGGGTCGACTTGCCGGCACCATTCAAACCCAACAATCCCAGTCGTTCACCCGGTCTAATGGTCAAACTGATATTTCTGAGTACCCGGTGCTCCCCATAGCCGGCATCCACTTCATCCAGTCGTAATATCGGATCAGGCATATGACCGGGTTCGGCGAAGGAAAAGTCAAATACCGAATCCACATGTGCCGGGGCTATTTGTTGCAGGTGTTGCAGGGACTTCAACCGACTTTGAACCTGACGAGCCTTGGTCGCCTTGGCCCGGAAACGACTGACAAATTGACTGATATGGGCGATTTGTCGCTGCTGTCGTCTGTAGACAGACTGTTGCTGTGACAATTGCTCGGCGCGTTGTAACTCAAAAGCAGTATAGTTGCCACGATAAACTGTCATTTTCTGATGTTCAATCTGTGCAATTTTCTGAACACAACGATCCAGAAAATCACGATCATGCGAAATCAACAGTAATGTCCCCTGGTAATGCTGCAACCAGCGCTCCAGCCAGACCACTGCTGCAAAGTCAAGATGATTGGTAGGTTCATCCAGCAATAACAGATCAGAACGACACATCAGGGCACGGGCCAGATTCAGACGCATCCGCCAGCCACCGGAGAATTCAGCCACCGGTTGTTGTTGTTCTGCAGTTGAAAATCCCAAACCGGACAATAACTGCCCTGCCCGCCCGGTGGCCCGGTAGCCGTCGATTGTCTCCAGCTCCTGATGCAGCTTGCCCAATCGCTGTCCATCATCAGCGGCTTGTGCCTCGGCCAATTCTTGCTCCAGGGCATACAGCCTGACATCACCCTGTTTGACATAGTCTATTGCAGGCAAGGAGACAGCGGGGGTTTCCTGGGCAACATGAGAGATCGTGATCCCTTCGGCGAGAATAAAATCACCACCATCCTCCTCCAGCCGTCCCAGAATCAGGGCAAAAAAGGAGGATTTGCCACAGCCGTTGGCGCCGGTAATTCCTACCTTGTCACCCATGTGGATGGTAAAGCTGGCATCCCCAAACAGGCAACGGCCACCAATACGAAGCTGTAGTTGTTGACAACGGATCATCTGATCGATCTGTCAGTGAGCGTCAAACAAGCCTCAGCTGTTGCTAAAATGGGGTTTGCGTTTGTCAACAAATGCGGCCATCCCTTCTTTCTGGTCAGCTGTGGCAAAGGTGGCATGAAACAGCCGACGTTCAAACTTGAGACCTTGTGCCAGGGTTGTTTCCAGGGCCTGATTGACAGATTCCTTGGCCATATAAACGGCTGTACGCGAATAACTGGCGATACTCTGTGCGGCTTTCATCGCTTCTGCATCCAGCTCAGCCAGAGGCACGACACGCGCTACCAGACCACAACGCTCGGCTTCCTCGGCATCCATCATACGACCGGTCAGACACAAATCCATGGCTTTGGATTTGCCCAGCAAGCGGGTTAGACGCTGTGTTCCACCAGCACCCGGGATTACCCCCAGTTTGACTTCTGGCTGACCGAATCGGGCATTGTCGGCTGCGATAATAAAATCACACATCATGGCCAACTCACAACCACCACCGAGGGCAAAACCAGCGACGGCCGCGATCACCGGCTTACGGCAACTAGCAACACGTTCCCAGTCAACGGTAATGAAATCAGACATATAGACGTCGGAATATGTGCGTGACTGCATTTCCTTGATATCCGCACCCGCAGCAAATGCTTTTGGACTGCCGGTCAGAATGATCACCGCTACCGAATCATCCGCTTCCAATGTATCCAGTGCTTGTGCCAGCTGCCAAACCAGCGCGGCACAAAGTGCATTCATCGCCTTTGGTCGATCCAGACAAATCCGTGCCACACTATCCTGAATATCCAGTTTAATCATCTGTTCATCCACAATAACTTCTCCATTCGTAGTCATCAATTCAACAATCCTGATCAGCCCGAAAAAACCCAAAACAACGGCCAGCAAGGGCGCAGCATGGTACTCGATTCACGGTCCACTGTAACAGTAGTTCTTTAAGAATTATTAAGAACCAATAACCCGGTGCCATCGGCCCAGTCATGCCTATCCCTAAGATACTCGCCGATCTCGACCGAGATATACACCATACATCTTCCAATAATTTTTCAAGTCAGCAAAGAAATCTCCGTCGGTGCCAAACCTATGTTACAACAGCATTTATGCCGACATATCCGTATCTGACACAACTACCATTTGCACCGAACTACGAGGCTGTCCGAGAACAGTAGGCGACCGGTTTGTTGCCCCTACAAAACCGGTACTTCCGCCACCCATGTCGGTCGTAGCGAGGTAAAGTGGGTGAGGCCATATTTTCGATCATTTGAGGCGAGTAGTAGCACATGGATGTGCCGTTTACGAACCTAAGGATTGAATAGTCGTTCTATTTAATGAAAATGAGCGGAAAAATAGACCAATGTCCGCTTTTCCGCAGTAGGCCCTTTGTTCTCGGACAGCCTCCTAGGCTGTTGCCAACGTATCGAGATCCAGATCTGTCAGAGTCGTATCACCGGATTCAACGGTTGCAGCCAGACCCGAAGCCTGAGTCAGGTGGTGATCGGCAAAGAATCGTACACTGGTAATTTTTCCTTGCAGGTACTTATGATCAGCATCGGGTTGTTGCAGTTTCACTGCCGCAACACGTGCCGACCGGGTCAACAACCAACCGCCACAAACTACACCCCAGAGCATCAGATAGGGCACTGAAACAGCAAATGCATTACGCAGTTTGCCAGCAGCAGCCTTACCCAGCAGAGATCTGGTCGATTGTTCCAGGACATCGAGAGACTGACCCAGTGACGCGGCCAGTTCAGCATCGATCGTCGCTGTTTCCTGTTGTTCCTGACGCATTTGTGCCAGCAGGTTCTGTGCCGTCTTGCCACCATCACGGAGTAACTTGCGCCCCATCAAATCGGCCGCCTGGATTCCTGTTGTACCTTCATAAATGGTCGTTATTCTGACATCCCGATGCAACTGGGCCGCCCCGGTTTCCTCAATAAAGCCCATGCCACCGTGCACCTGCATCCCAGTCGACACCACCTTGATTGCAGTTTCAGTACTCCAGCCCTTGACGATCGGGGTCAGAAAATCAAACAGGGCCTGGCTTTCCTGGCGTTTCCCAGGATCGGCTTCATGCAGGCTGCAATCGAGCTGCAAGGCAGCATAATAATCCAGCACCCGCATCGCTTCTACCCGGGATTTCATCGACAACAACATCCGCTGAACATCCGGATGTTGAATAATCGCCACCCCCGATTCACTGCCTTCAAGTGCTTGGCCCTGAACACGCTCTGCAGCAAAGGCCAGTGCCTGTTGCCAGGATCGTTCGGCTACACCTAACGCCTGCACACCGACCGCATTACGGGCCAGATTCATCATTACAAACATATATTTCAGGCCTTCATTGATTTCGCCGACCAGATAACCCAGGGCACCTTCGTTGTCACCATAGGCCAGGACTGCTGTGGGGCTGGCATGAATTCCCATCTTGTGCTCCAGTGAAACGGCCGTAACATCGTTTTTTTCACCCGGCTTGCCCTGCTCATCAAGCAGGTTGCGTGGCACCAAAAACAGGGATATGCCCTTGACGCCTTGCGGTGCGCCTGGTGTTTTGGCCAGTAC
>CAZTLH010000073.1:0-9773 GCA_964614335.1 uncultured Gammaproteobacteria bacterium | reverse complement strand
CCCAGACACTGACCAGGGCATAACGACCATAGCGATCAAACTCAACATGGGCAGAGGTCTTGCCGGGAGCAGGTCGCAGGGTTTTGACAATTTTCAGGGTTCGTTTATCGATCACCTGCATAACATCCTTGTTGGGACCGAAAAAGACATCGGTCCAGGCGTAGGGTGTGTTCTCATGGCTACGCATGAAAAAACCAGGCCCCAGGGTTTTAATCCGTTTGATGACCTTCCATGTTTTCATATCGATAATACTGACAATGCCCTGTTTTAAATTCGGTGTGGCCAGCACCTTGCGCCCCTTGTAGGTCCAGGTAATGCCTGATCCCAGATGCGGCATACCCGGTAGATCGATCCTGGCGGCTACGACACCACCATCGAGATAGACAACCCGGGCTTTGCTGCCCTTGCCACGGCTGGCACCAATCAGGAAACGATAGTCCTGATCGAACATAAAATCATCCATATAATCGTCCACCTGGATTCTTCGCACCGGAAAACGCATCGGCGTCACCGCCACCTCATCACCTGAATCCTTGCGATAATCATGAATCCATTTAGTTTGTGGCGCAACCGCATCATCGGCGTAGGAGATTTCCCAGATTTCCTTCAAATCCTTCAGGGCGACAATAAAGCTCTGTCGTGGAGCGGCCTGATAAACCGCACTGACTCGAGATGTTTTCCGGTGTTTTTTATCGGTCACAGGAATAATTTTAAGCACCGAGAGATCTACCGCATCAAGAATCACGATTGTATGTGGCAGGTAGTTACCAACCATGATGTAGCGGCCATCACCGGATATTGCCAGATTGCGACTATTGATACCGGCCCTAACCTCGGTGATCATTTTCAGATTATACATGTCATATTTGCTGACCCAACCGCCACGGGAGGCAAAATAGACAAAACGGCCGTCAGGTGAATATTTTGGCCCGCCATGCAGGGCAAAGCGGCTCTTAAAACGCGTAATCGGCTCCAGCTTGTCGCCATCGAGTACGGTCACGTGATGGTCGCCGAGCTCAACCACCAGGAACAGATTGAGTGGATCTGCCTGATAGACTGGTCGATTTCCCAGGCTGCCGGGCTTGTAGTAGACCACACGGCTGGCATCAATTTGAGCTTTACCCCATTCTGGCTCCACCGCCAGAGGCGTGTAGATATAGTCAACCAGGCGTTTGATTTGTGCAGTGGTTAGTTTGCCGGAAAAACCGGGCATTTGGGTAATTGCCTCACCATTGGTAATGACAGATTCGGCACGTTTTTTGGACAGACGACTCAAATTTTCGGGCAGTAGTGCGGTACCCATACCACCCAGGCGGTTACTGCCATGACAGGCAGCGCAGTGCTGTCGATACAATTCGGGAGTGGTTTTCTGATCGGCTGATACCAACAATGGCCATGATATCAAACACAGTATTGCCAGCGAGAAAACATATCCCGCCAGATCATGATGCTGTGGATTCGCCTGCTTGTCTAAAGTAATCATTCTACCAGGAGCTCCCGCAAACTCTGGATTTGCTAACTGTTTTTTCTCTCGATGACCATAAATGGCCATAATCACTCAAAAACAGCCTACAAATCCCGTGTTCCATAATCCTGGCGGGAGCTGCTGTCATTCTATCTGGAGCGCGGTAATCATCACAAAACCAGGGGCCGGCAAGTTCCGCATGCGAATCAACGATATTGTTTTTCATTTCAAGAACTTCTCCTGTCACTCTGGTGCGGCGCAAGTTGCAATCGGTCCTGTTCTCCGGATAGGCCAATTTCCGCATCGGTCAAATAGCAACCGGGATCTTCGGCCCAGAAATCACCACTGAGCTGATAGGCACGGACCCGTGTGTTGCCATTACAGACATCAAGATAGCGGCATTGTCCACAACGACCTCCAACTGGTCTAGGATGGGCTTTGAGGCCAGCCATCAACGGATCCGATGTATCCGGCCAGATTTGTGAAAACGGTCGCTCGCGGACATTGCCCAGGGTGTAATTCCACCACATGGTATCCGGATGCACGTTCCCGAGATTGTCAATATTGGCAATATTCACACCGGTGGAATTTCCACCCCACTGCCGGAGTCTGGCCTGCATATCGGCAAAACGTTCAGGGAAATGGCGTTGTATCCAGAGCAACAAAAAAACGCCGTCAGCATCGTTATTACCACTGACAAATTCACCTTCCTTGCCATCCCGGGCATGCTGCCAGCAGATATCAAAGAGGAATTCCATGGCGCGTCGGGTAGCGGCAAAAATAGCGTCGTCCTTACGGTGGATGTTACCCCGGCCGGCATAGTTCAAATGTGACAAATAGAAACGATCGATCCCATGTTCTTCCATCAGTTCCAGCATGGCGGGAAGCTCATGTTCATTATCCCGGGTCATGGTAAAACGAATTCCCACCTTCACACCAATCGCATTACAAAGTTCGATCGCGTGCATGGACGCCGCAAAAGCACCTTTTTTGCGACGAAACTGGTCATGGGTGTCGGCAATGCCATCGAGACTGATACCCACATAGTTGTAGCCAACAGCGGCTATTTTCTCGATATTGTCTTCATTGATCAGCGTACCGTTGGTCGACAGGCCGACATAAAATCCCTGGTCTTTGGCGTAGTGAGACAGTTCGAATATATCCCCTCTAAGCAACGGCTCCCCACCGGACAGTATCAACACCGGCACCCCGAATTCACTCAGGTCATTCATCACGAGCTTTGCTTCGGTGGTTGATAATTCACCGGCAAAATCTTTATCCGCCGAGATCGAATAACAATGCTTGCAAGTCAAATTACAACGACGAATCAAATTCCACACCACCACCGGTCCGGTCGGCTGGCGAGCGGGTGTCAACGGTGTCGGGTTATTCAGTTCACGCATATAGCTGGAAATTCGAAACACTACCCTCTCCTGTCCTGATGCAGACGAAAACCGGTTTTCTTTAAAATCCGGGTACTATACAAGATGCTGTGACCCCGGTCATGCGCCCCCAGCAATGCTGCAATCTGCTCCACCTTGAACTCCACCTCGGGGCGATTACGACCATGAACCATGGCGAAAAAATTATAGGGCCATGCGGGTAAATGTCTGGGACGACGGTAACAGTGACTGACAAAATCCAGTGTCCCGATCTGCTTTCCACAGTCTGTGACAGCAGCATCGGATACATTCCATACCGACATGCCATTGGCCCTGTAACCCAGAGCATAGTGATTGGGTACCAGCGCTACCCGGCGGATAATCCCTGTATCCAGCATACGCTGACAACGTCGCAAGACATCGGCCGGGTCCAGGCCCAGCTGTTCGGCCACCACCTGGTAAGGCCGCGACGTCAATGGCAAACCTGACTGGGTGGCGGCAATGATGCTGCGATCGATGGCATCGATTGCGGGCAATCCAGCAGTCATACCCTGAACTCCAAGCCGACAAAATACTCATCCAGTTTTGGCATATTAAAGACCGGGTAACCGGTTTTTTCGCTGATCGCAGCCAGCACAGCAGCGATTTCAGTCGGTGTTTCAGTTGCCAGTACAAACCACATATTAAAAACATGATCACGTTGGTAATTGTGTGCGACCTCGGCGAATTGATTAACCTGGGCGGCTACCCGTTCGAAGTCTTTGGCCGGAATCTGCATGGCCACCAGGGTCAATCCACCACCGAGTTTTTCGGCATGATACATCGGTCCCAGACGGGAGATAAAACCTTCATCACTCAACCGTTTCAAACGGACGAGCAATTCTCCCTCCGCAATACCTGCTTTTTTGGCTGCCCAGGCATAGGGCTGCTCACAGACAGGCATACCGGTTTGCAGTAAATTAATGACGTTGCGATCCACAATATCCAGCGTGCCATCTTCGAGCATCGCTTGTTGTTTTGCCTCTTCGTGTGTCATCAATGGACCACAGCCTTTGGCTCATTGCAATCGGTTGGCACGCTGGCGGTATGCGCCCCCTGTTGTTTGAAACGTCGACAGCTGAATAAGACTTCATGCTCAAAAGCCTGCATTCCGCAACGATTCGTAACCTGTGACAGGTATTGCAGGACGGTGGCCCGATCTTGCCCATGAATCATACAAAACAGATTGTAGGGCCAGTCCGGTAAACGCCGCGGTCGCTGGTAACAAAGGGTGACGACTTTTTGCGCTCCAAGACGTTCTCCCAGAGCCTGAACGCTATGGTCTGGTACATCCCAGACAATCATGGCATTGGCCTGGTAGCCGAGTTCGTGATGACGAACAACCACTCCAAAACGTCGAATCGTGCCATCGGCTTGCCACTTTTTCAAATAATCGATGACCTCGGCCTCAGTCAAACCGACGCTGTCTCCGATCCTTTGATACGGTCGTGCAACCAGAGGCAAGCCATGTTGGAATATCTGTATCAGGGCCTGTTCTATTGGGCTTATTGCCATTGCAGTCTAAAACCAAGGTCGATATGGTAGGCTTGCAGCATCGGCAAAATCAGCAATGACAGCCCAGTACGCTGCTCGATGTCCTGCAACAGCTGACGCAAATGTTCCTGACTGGATGCGGTGACCACAAACCACAAATTATAGTGATGTTCACGCTCATAATTATGGTTGACCTGGGAGTAGCTGTTGATGAGCTTGGCTACTTCCTCAAGACATTGCTGTGGCACCGCAATGGCAACCAGTGAACTGGCGCCAATACGATCGGTCTGAAAAACCGGGCCTACACGACTGACCATCCCCTGTTGCTGCAGGGCCGCCAGTCTTTCAAGGACCTCATGCTCATCGATACCCAGTTGCTCAGCAATATCGGCATAAGGTGTTGTGGACAGGGGAAGATCATGCTGAAAGTCATTCAGTAACTTCTGGTCCAGCAAATCCATGCTAGAGACCAATTTTATGCGCCCGGGAAGTAAAAAATATCCCGCTGGGTGCATCAGCCGGTAATGATTTAATCAATGTCATCGTTGCGGTGTCATAAATATTGACACGATTGGCATCCCGGACCGAAATCCACACCTGCTCGCCACGTGGTGTGAATGCCATATGCAATACCGCCTTGCCCGGTTTCAGGGTTTTGATAATCCGATGACTGGGAACATCGATAACCTGGACAGCATCATTCAATGGATGGGCAAAATTAACCCAGACCTGATGACCATCGGGTCTGGCCATGACAAAAACAGGTTGACCATAGGTTGGTATCCTACCAGTTTGCTGCCAGCTCCCGGCCTGCATCACCAGCACCTCGTGATGACCAACGGCTGGAACAAACAGCTCGTCACCGGCCCTGGTCCAACCCTCGAGATGGGGCATTTTATAGACTGGCAGCTTTTTTTCACCACGTCCATAATGAGGCAGGATACGGCGAACGCCGTCTTCGGTATGCCACAGGTCCAGCAAGGCCATACCGTCTTCGCCAAATAGGCCTGCGATATAATAACGGCCATCCGGAGTAATCAGACCATCATAAGGCAAGCGACCGATATTCTTGAACCGGGTCGGTCCCCGGGCCAGTGCTTTGGTATCTATAATCCAGATTTCTCCGCCATCATACAGGGTGAAGACAAATTTGTTACCGGGCGCATCGACCAGACCAATGACCTTTGATGTCTTGTTCCCGTTACCATAGACTGCAGGGATGTCGGCCACCAGATTCAGAGTTGCCGAATCAAAGATTTTCACGCCACCGGGCACATAGTTGGACACGGCGATCAGACGACCATCCTGGGAGATCGCACCGCCAATGCTGTTACCGGACTGCATGACGCGCTTGACCAGTCTGGCCTCAAGCAGATCGATTTTGGTCAGACCACCATCTCGGCCAAAGATGAAGGCATAGCGTTCATCACGGGAAAATACCACCGAGGCATGAGAAAGATCGCCAAGACCTGCGACTTTACCGATGATCGTCTGTCCCGTAGTTTCAACAATCAGCACTTCGCCGGTCGCACGTTCAATAATCACACCGAGATCACCGGTACCACGGAGTGCTGTCGCCTGAGCCTCAGCCGCAGACCACAGACTACCGGTCATCAGAACCGCCAGCAATCCACACACACGAATCGTAGCTGTGCAATTCTGTTGCATCACATCGCGACTTCTATGAAACCAATCAATCAATCGCGCAATATGCAATTTCAACCTCAATTCGAGGGATTTCAGATAAGATTTTTGCCCTGTCCTAATACCAACAGGCTTGGAACATTTACAAAACTCGCTACTCATTCGGCACTCCATTTTGCATTAGATCGATCAAATACGTGATATCCGCAGCACTCAACAGACCACGCCATGGCGGCATTGGGGTATCCGGGACACCATCAAGAATGATGCGGCGTATAAGTTTTTTGTTACGGCTTTTCATGACGCCGGGGAGTAATGAGGGCCCGAGCCCACCCTTCAGGGTCATCCCGTGGCAGGAGCCACAATCCTGCTTTAACAGGTGGATGAGTTCTGTTTTTCTTTTTGCCCCAAGTGCTTCAGCAGCCCGGGCTACTAATGATAGTGAGAACAGCGCAATAATCGCAATGACGAAGAATGACTCACGCCTTTGCCTGCGCAGAAGGCTCGCGTATTTCTGTATAGGATTGTTCATGATCGGAAGTCTGTCGCCATTGCAGATCTTTTGCAAGTGTCACAACCCTGCCGATGACAATTAATGAAGGAGTTGTAAAAGCCTGTGTTCTGGCCTGTTCCGGCAATTGTGCCAGGGTGGTGAGGCAACGACGTTGACTGTCCTGTGTGCCATTTTCTATCAACGCAGCAGGCGTACTGCCCGTCAGACCTACCTGTATCAGTTTGGCAGCGATTTCCTGCAGATGTCCCAGACCCATGTAGACCACCAGGGTGGTATCCGGGTCCGCCAGACTGTTCCAGTCGAGATCCAGTGGGCGATTTTTCTGACAATGCCCGGTCACCATACGTACACTGGTTGCCAGGCCTCGATGTGTCAGCGGTATGCCGGCATAGGTGGTGCAGGCAGAAGCCGAGGTGATGCCCGGAACGATACTAAAAGGAATGCCATGTTCACGCAGATAAAGTGCCTCTTCACTGCCGCGCCCGAAAATCAAAGGATCACCACCCTTTAACCGCACGATTCGGGTCTTGCCTGCGTGTGCCAACTGTACCAGCAGAGCATTGATCTCGTCCTGGGTCATGTGATGATGGCCGGAGGCCTTGCCGACATAGAATTTTGCTGTCCCCGCTGGCACCAATGCCAGGATTTCTGCCGACACCAAACGGTCATATACCAGAACATCTGCTTCGGTGAGCAAACGGCTGGCTTTTACGGTCAACAGCTCTGGATCACCGGGTCCGGCACCGACCAGATAGACATGGGCCTCAGGCTTGTTCATGCTGTACTCGCTTGTAGGTTTGATAGGTCTGCGTTCTGTCCTGATTTACGATCAAACTGCAGCTCCTTCCAGGACAACATCATCAGAACATCTGATGATGTTTTATGGAGATAGATGGGCACAACCACTGATGGAGCGATGAAGACGTAGCCAGATCCTGAATTAGTGGAAACTCCTGACAGGTCTGTACTAATTTATTCCAGGGATGAACAAGGCGGGGCATCCTTCCCCGCCTGTCCCTGGTTCGCCCAGTCTGTTAGTAAATATCGTGCTGGGTATTGTAGACGTTGAACTTGCCGGTCGCGGTAATCAGTCGTTTGTCTTTGATGACTGCCTTGACCTTTAGTGTCGCATCATCATAAACCACGATGGCAGAAGCCTTGGTGGCCGGATTCCAGACAGATAACCAGACCTCATCACCCGCCTTGTTGAACTCCGGCTCCACTACGCGAGGGGTGCCTTCGACACCGGCATCCTTGGCCACGTTGATCAACTTGTAGCCTTTGTCAAGGTTATTGATATCAAATACCGCTACCATCCCATAGGTCTCGGAATCCGGATTCAGCGGGTTATCGGCCCATAGATGATTGGATTTTGGATGGGTTTTGACAAACAGGTTACCGCTGCCTTCCATATTCAGATGCCGCACCACCTTCCAGGCACTGTCTGGATGCCCCTTGGGGTCAGTACCAATACCAGCCAGCCAGTCATCTCCCAGATGTCCGGTAAACCACACCGGTCCGTATTTCGGATCATTGATATTGGCACCACGGCCCGGATGGGGAATCTTGCCAACCGTAACATTCTTGAGCAGGGTATCAGTTTTGGAATCGATCACCGAAATAATGTTGGATTTGTTGGCCGCATCCATGAAATAACGATGGCTAGAATCCCAGCCGCCATCATGCAGGAATTTGGCAGCCTTGACACTGGTCACCTTCAGTGCATCAAGGTTGGAATAGTCGACCATCAGCACCTTGCCAGCTTCCTTGAGATTGACAATGAATTCCGGGCGCTGATGGCTGGCGATAATCGCTGCCACACGAACTTCCGGATGATACTTGTTATCAATGGTCATGCCACGTGTACCTTCTGCCCGGATCGGCTTCAGGGTTTTGGCATCCATGATGACGTATTGTGGCGGCCAATAGCAACCGACGATGGCGTACTTGTCTTCAAACCCCTTGTACTTGGACAGTTCCACCGATCGTGCTTCCATACAGGGCTTGATTTCGGCGACGCGATCCGGTTTTTTCATCCACAGATCAATCATGACCACCTTGCCATCACGACCGACCACATAGACATAACGGCCGGATTCGGACATCCTTGAAATATGTACGGCATAACCAGTGTCGACAATATTGATGATCTTCTTGGTATCACCATCGATCAGCGCCACCTTGCCAGCATCCCGCAGGGTCACGGAGAAGAAGTTGCTGATATTGTAATCATTCATCTTCTTGGTCGGGCGATCCGCCGGTTTGACAAACTCCTTCCAGGACGCATTCATTTCCTTGATGCCCAGTTCAGGAGGCTGTGGTGGCTCTTGCTGAATGTAGCGGGCCATGATATCGATTTCCTTGCCCGACAAGGTGCCTTCCCACGAAGGCATACCGCCTGATGTACCATAGGTAATGGTCGCAGTCAGCGTTTCAGTCCCACGTTTAAGGGTAATGTCTGTGGTCAAGGGTTTGCCGGTGGCGCCTTTACGCAATACCCCATGACAACCTGCGCAACGCTCAAAGAAGATCTCCTTGCCGGTGGCAAACTCCTTTTCGCTGATGGCAGGCCCCTTCGGTTTGGCCGTTGATGCTGCAGTCACAGTAGACGATGCAGACTGATAGGCCTCTTCAGCCTTCTTTTTTGCCGCTATGGCATTGCCACCCGCTAGACTGGCCAACGCCGTAATCGCAGCGATAGTAATCAATTTTTGCTTCATGATCTGGATAAACCTCCTGACTTTCTATAATTGCTCAAAATGAGTAACCCCATGCACCGATCGATGCTGACTCGAGATTATAGAGCGAGCCTTGTGTTTTCCTTGATTTTTATCAAGGGTACCGAATCAGCAGCTAAAAATAACGATGGTCGCACTGTTGCTTTGATCGCTGAAATCACAAACAGGACGTTATGTGATTCCCGGCATCTGTTTTTGACACGTCGGAATCAGTAAATATCGTGCTGGGTGTTATAGACATTGAATTTACCGGTCACCGTCTGCAAACGCGGGTCTTTGATGACCTTCTTCACGGCCAAAGTCTTATCATCATAAACCACGATTGCAGACTGACGAACAGACGGGTTCCATACCGACAGCCAGACTTCATTACCAGCCCGGTTATATTCCGGCTGCAGTACGCGTGGTGCGCCACTGACTCCTGAATCTTTTGCGACATCCAATAACTTGTAACCCCGATCCAGATGATTGAGATCGAACACGGCAATGGCTCCGGC
>CAZTLH010000072.1:0-10011 GCA_964614335.1 uncultured Gammaproteobacteria bacterium | reverse complement strand
AAGACCTGTTGTGAATGTGGTGGCGCCACAAAAGTCATTGCCTGCATCGAGGATCACGTGGTGATCCAGAAGATTCTCAATCACCTGGAGGAAAAAACCGAAACCTTAGTATGCTCAAGCCAGAACCCGATTGTTTGACTTAAAATGCTGCGCCGTTATGTCTCATCAGGGATCCTGCTTGCCCAATCAAAAAACAAAGAGGGAGAAAACGATCGTGCGTGAGGATTTTCGCAGCTCAAAGAGAAATTCAGGCCGGTTTCTATGTGGTAGGTTGGCTAAATGGGCGGCATCACTCGCTGGTGATAGGCAAAACACAGCTTGACTGGCAGACAATATGGGCTTTATTCTTCCTATTCACTATTCACGACGGAGGATTTTAACCTCTACACCAGAAACAAATAGGCCAAGCCCAACACACTGAAAAAACCGACAATATCTGTCACTGTAGTCAATGCTACACCGGCGGCCAGCGCCGGATCAATACCCATCCGTTCCACCAGTAATGGCAAGGCTACACCGGCGCTCGCAGCAAACAACAGATTAACCGCCATTGCCGCGGCGATCACTACCCCCAAATAGACATCGTGATACCACAGGGCGGTAATACCGGCAATCACCATCGCCCAGATCAGACCATTGAAGGCTCCGACCAGGATTTCTTTCTTCATCACCTGCCAGGCATTGAGTGAGGTAATTGTGCCCGTACCCATACCGCGTATGACAATGGTCAAGGTCTGGGTTCCGGCATTACCGCCCATACTGGCAATAATCGTCATCAAAGCGGCCAGCGCCACAACCTGTTCAATCGTTGCCTCGAAGGAACGAATGACGGTCGAAGCCAGCAATGCAGTCACCAGATTCACACCCAGCCACAAGGCCCGTTTGCCGGATGTGCGGACTACCGGCGCAAAGATATCGTCTTCCTCATCCAGGCCGGCACGAGCCAT
Source organism: uncultured Gammaproteobacteria bacterium (assembly GCA_964614335.1). Classification (GTDB taxonomy): domain Bacteria; phylum Pseudomonadota; class Gammaproteobacteria; order Arenicellales; family DRJH01; genus DRJH01. The sequence goes on along the minus strand of CAZTLH010000072.1, from coordinate 9,064 downwards.
CATGGTGTGGTCGGCTTCTTCACGGATAACATCCACCGCATCATCGATTGTGATCCGGCCCAACAAAATATCATCCTCATCAACAACAGCGGCAGAAATCAGGTTATAACGCTCAAATGCTGCGGCCACCTTTTCATCTTCAACCAGTGTGGTAAAGCTGACCGGATCGGTTTCCATAATTTCGGACACCAGGTCACTGCCATCACTGGTTAGAATCGCCGGTAACGACAGGGCACCTTTCAGGCGATTTTGTTGATCGACGACAAACAGCTGATCGGTATATTCAGGTAGTTCACCCAAAATCCGCAAATATCGCTGCACCACTTCCAGCCTGACATTGGCGCGAATGGTCACCGTGTCGACATTCATCAAACCACCGGCGGTATCCTCAGGCCAGGCGAGCACGGCGTCCAGATCCTGACGTGCTTCCTGATCAAGATCGAACAGCACCCTGGCAGTGATTTCATCGGGAAGATCCGGAAACAAATCCGCAATTTCATCGATGTCCAGGGTCAGGATCGCACGCGCCAGAAGCTGTGGCGAGAGTGTTTCCATGAGGCTTTTCTGCACGCCTTCCGGAACTTCAATCAACACTTCGCCCATCAGTTCGAGCGGCAATTCCGGCCATAACCGCTGACGTTGATCCGGGGTAATACTTTCCAGCAAATTCGCGATGTCCGCCGGATGCAATCGCTCCAGCAGACTCCGAATATGCTGCGATGAATGTTCTTCTATCGCCTGCAGTACAACCGTTCGAATTTCTTCAAGTTCTTCTTCGTCCATTGCCCTGTTCCACTACCCACATTTCGCAGACATTGAAGATAGCACAGAACTGAACTGCTGGCACACTGCCTTCAATTCAATTCAGGAACTCACACTGAACCAGGATCTGACGGCTGTTTTCTCACTCGATGAGCATAGAGCCAACTGGATAATAAAGAGTCGAACGTCCTGTGTTTCATCCAAGGAGACAGTATTCAAATCCAGACCGTGATCTATTCCTTGCCCAGCCGTAGGTGTCTGTTTACGGCCTGACTCAAATCCACCTGCAATCGCTGTCTGGACCAACCGTGTACCGTGTCATGGGCTTCAATGACAAGCAAACCCATTTCTGGCTGCAGTGGGATCCCTTGCAGTCCACGGGTAAACGGCTGTTCATCAACATGGGGATGATAGAGAACCCGGTCAGCGACCACATTACCCGCAGGATCAACAACACGCCAATGATCGGCATAATGGTCCCAACCACTGTCCGCATGTTGCAGGGTAACCTGAATGCTCCACAAGCGGTTATCCGCCGTGCGAAAATCAGCTGTAACAATATTGACCTCGCCGGCACTTGCTGTGTTGACAAAAAACTGAGTCAGCAACAACAGCATTACTACCTTTCTCACATTCAGCATAACTCCTCCGTCACCACTCCATGAAGTTGTCCCATCACCATCCTCCCGTTTCTTTTACCATCATTCTCATATCTCTTTTACAGTTATCTCCTCGAAAGCGTCAACGCCCTTGTCACAAACAATGCTTTCTCCGATAATTTTCAGTAGATATCAAGTTAATGGCGTAACCGACAGTGGTAAAAATTTTATCACTCTAGGATCTGCCTTGACGATGCGGTCTACTGGATTCCCGCCTTCGCGGGAATGACAGCTGTGGCTATATGCGGGAATAACAGATGTGACTATAAACTGGAATGACAGATGTGGCTATAAAGATAAAAGACGGGATTCCAAATGATCAGCGCTTGCCCGCTAAATGATACATGCCCGATTGGTTTCAAGTACTATAGCAGTCATTCGCAGGAGCAACTCAGGCTGGAACGACTGACCTTGCTTCAAACCCGGCTTCAATACCGTCAATTCATTTATTGGGAATACCCGATGGCAAAATCACTTACAGATCAGCTCGCAGGATTGGGTCTGGTCGATAAAAAGAAAATCCAGAAAGCAAAATCTCAACAACGCAAGCTTATTCGTGGCCAACATAAAAAACAGCACAATGTGGCGGACGTGCCCACCCTGGGCATCGAAAAAATACGTCTGGCCAAGCTTGAGAAAGATCGGCGGCTCAACAAAGAGCGGCAACAACTGGCTGAGAAAACCGCGCTGGCAGCACAAGTGAAACAACTTATTGAGCAGTCCGCAATTGTGATCGATAAAGGTGAAATTCAATATAATTTTTGCGATCGATTTGACAACAAGATCAAGAATCTTTATGTCACAGCGGCCATTCGGAAAGATCTCTCCAGTGACCGGTTGGCCATCGCGATGCTCGATCAGGGATATTATGTCGTCACCCGGCAAGTGGCCGATAAAATTGCCCAACGCAGTGAGTCCACAATCGTTTTTATGGCCTCAAACGATACGGATACACCAGCTGCAGACGACCCATATAAGGACTATATTATCCCCGATGATTTACAGTGGTAATGGAATCTGCGAAATACTTGCCAGGTATGGTCCGGGCCATCGCATCCGGGTATTTCAATGTCGGGCAATATGACGCATCAAATGAATACCGCCAACTGTCAAAGTAAAATTATGATTCTGATAAAAGGTTTCCATTTCCTCCAGACAATACAGCTCAAAATGTTTTACAGCACGTAAATCCGGATGCTGTGTGATTGACCGCATCAGTAAGTTACCGATACCTGAACGACGATTTTCTTTTGCTACGATAACATCAAAAATCAATGCCTTGATACAGTAATCGGTCAGCACCCTGGCGAAACCACAGAGCTGATTCATCCGGTCAATAACACCAATACAGAGCTGGGAGCCGGCAACACAGCGACGTGTTTGCTCCAGACTGCGATCACATGTCCACCACTCCTGGAGATACAACTGGTGTAGCTGCTCAATGTGTTGTGACTGCAGGTGATTGACAACTACCATCCGGATAACCTCGCCCAATCAGATGTCAGCACTGCTCCCAGGGCAGCTTGTGAAAACGCCATCCGCCCTGACTGGAGCGATGATGGGTGTCATCAAGATCTCCCTCAAAGCCCTCCAGAACATGGTGAACATTACCAAACCCTGCCTCCAGCAATGCCCTGCCTGCTTCGGCGGAACGTTTGCCACTTCGACAAATCAGTAAAACCGGTGCAAATCCCTCATCATCGTCACAAACTACGCCACCCAGAATCAGCTTTCTCACATCGGTAACAAAATTAGGGTTAATAACCCAATCCGGCTCATCAATCCATGGAATATGGACTGCCCCAACCGGATGGCCAACAAACAGAAATTCCATGGTCGCCCGAATGTCTACAAGGACCGCCCTCGGATCGTTATGCAGAAGCTCGCTGGCCTGTTCCGGAGTCAGTCCGATCGGTTGTTTACCTGTCTTGCTCATAAATTTTTCCATGTAGCATTTGGATGTTCCGCTGATTATAGGCGTTGCACCGGAATAGACGCAAACCAGCAATCATTCATTCAGTAGCTTCCGTCAGCCAGGGAGGCTATGCGGGGGCATTGACCGACCGGTTTGTTGCTCCTGTAAAACTGGCACTTCCGACCTCCATGGCGGTCGTCGAAAAGGAAAATAGATTTGAGACCTTACGACAACTGGCAACCACATCTCCAGTGTTTCATCATCGTGGAGGGCGCACTTGTCACCCAATATCAAAGCTTGTCGCCAGCACCGGATCTGGTACACCAATATAATAGCCCTGTGCATAGTCGATCCCGATGCTACGCACTGTTTCCAGAATCGCCTCGTCCGCAACAAATTCAGCGATCGTCCTGGCATTGATCTGGCGGGCATAGTCGCTGATGGTCTGGGCAATTTTACAGGCCCGCTGACTACTGGCGATATCCTTGATCAGACTGCCATCGATTTTCAGATAATCCACGGACAGTTGCTGCAACTTGCTGAAGTTTGAATAACCGGTACCAAAATCATCAATCGCAATCTTGAAGCCACTGGCCTTGTATTCCTCAATCGCAGCAATAAACTGGTAAATCTCGCCGTCTTCAAGTATTTCGATGACGACACGCTCCGGTTTAATATTTTGCTGCCGCAAAATGCCCAGCAGTTTTCCCAACATATGATCATCACGTAGGTCCTGCAGACCAATATTGAGTGAAAATTCAAGATCATTACCGGCAAACACAGCAGCCGTCTGGGTCGCCATTTCAACGGTCAATCTAGGCAAAAGCCGCGTACGTCTCATCGCCTCGAGAAACTGCATCGGTGGCATAACGGTCCCGTGGTCTACCATACGGGCCAAGGCTTCATATTTTTCAATCCGGTTGCTGGCAAGATTCAATATCGGCTGAAAATAGGCTTGGATACGTAACTGCTGATATTTGTTATGAAGTGCGTCCAGAGATTTTTGCGCCCACAATAAATTGTCTTTATAACTTTCCTCAAGACCACGGATTGAAGTATAAGCCAAAAAGCTCGTCTCTCTGCGCTTGGCCTCGGTGAGGGCTGCTTCTGCACGATTAAACAATGTCGCCAGTGTCGCATCCCGGTCATGCGGCTGATATCTGGCCAGCCCCATGGTGTATTCCAGCCACATATCCAGATCATCGAGAATAATTTTTTGCCGCTGTAAATACGCTCTAAGCTCGGCGATGACAGGCTCAATCAAACCTGAAGCTGTGGTCCCGAACACGGCGAACACATCGCCACCTACCCGATAAAGACCAATTGCAGGATACTGCTGCAAAAATGATTGCAGTAATTGGGTAAATTGCAGCAGATAGTTGTCGCCAAGACGATAGCCAAAATAACTATTGATTTCAGCAAACCCTGAAATATCAAGCAACAACAGAAATGCGGCATGCTGCCTGGCCTTGATATCCTGGAGCAATTGATGGCGGTTGAAGATACCGGTTAACTGGTCGTGACTCGCTGCCTCCTGCAGTTGCTGCTGGGTAGAGATCAAATCGGTGATGTTGGTTGAGAAAACAGCCAGGCCATTGCTTTCCCGGGTGGGGATACAATAAAGATAAAAATATTCCTCACCCACCTGGTATTTGGTGCGGTGATGTTGTCCAGACTTCGCAATATCACCCAGATTTTGGCCACGCAAGTATGGGAACACATCAAAAATCGTCAGAACATCGGCAAACGTTGTTTCCGCCGAGCGATTGCGAAATTCAATATCCCCTCTCAGATCGAACAATATCACCGGTTCGGGGTTAATACCTGGCAGCATGGACAGGTAATAGGATTCGTTTCTTTTCATGTATTGATTCGAGATGCGTGAGCTGCTCTCAAATTTAACGGTTAGGGAGCAATCAATAAGACCTGTGACAGCATCACAAGTTCATCCGAAGTTCCCGACAATCAGGGATCCGCTGACCATTTTCTCGCTCGATGGCCATAAATGTCAAAAAATGCTCAAAAGCTGCAATAAATTGTTGTTATTGTACAGCAACAACACCTGTCACGCCTGTCCGTCCTTTATTCGTGACCGGAAAACCAGGCCCGGCCGAGCATTAGAATTCCAAATGTGCCAGCCACCCAGGTGATTACTGGCAGTTGTTGCCAACGCAATAAACCGGGATCGGCAAGACCTCCATAATAGGCCGCAATACCAAGCAACACAGCACCACTGATCGCAAACACCAAATTGCGGTGACTGCTGGCCATTTGTTGACGCAGGTCTTCAATTTTTTGTGTCTGTAGCTGTATTTCCATTTCATGGTGGCGCAAACGCTGCAGGGAATCATGAACCAGCATCGGCACTTCAGGCAGGGTTCGATTCCATTTGCGTGCTTCACGACGCAAGGTCTCCAGCAAGGCGCCAGGCCCCACCCGTTTGCGCATCCAGCGTTCCAGAAATGGCTTGGCGGTTTCCCAAAGATCGAGCTGCGGGTACAGTTGCCGGCCCAGGCCCTCAATATTCAGAAAGGTCTTTTGCAGTAGCACCAGTTGTGGCTGGATCGGCATATTGAATCGCCGGGCGGTACTGAACAGACTAACCAGGAGACGGCCAAACGAGATTTCACTGATGGGTTTGGCAAAAATAGGTTCACAGACGGTGCGGATTGCGGCCTCAAACTCCTCGACCCGGGTATCCGGTGGCACCCAGCCGGCCCGCACGTGCGCTTCGGCAACTGCCCGGTAATCACGATGAAAAAAAGCCAGAAAATTCTCCGCCAGATAGTCCTGGTCCTCATTGCTGAGGGTTCCCATAATCCCGAAATCGATCGCCTTGTATTGGCCATCGTTGCCGACAAAAATATTTCCCGGATGCATATCGGCATGAAAAAAACCATCCCGAAAAGCCTGGGTGAAAAAGATTTCCACACCATTGTGAGCCAGCATACGCATGTCAATACCAGCTGTTTTCAGGGCGTCGATGTCACGGATCGAAATACCGTGTATCCGCTCCATCACCATCACTTCATGGCGGGTGTGATCCCAGTATATCTCCGGCACATAGATAAGTTCGGACTCACTGAAATTCAAACGCAACTGACTGGCATTCGCTGCTTCGCGCATGAGATCGAGTTCATCGTGAATGGTTTTGTCAAATTCCTCAATGACCTGTACCGGGCGCAATCTGGGCCCCTCGCTCCAGTACTTTTCGGCCAAACCGGCCAATAGATACAGTAGTTCCAGGTCACGTTGAATGATGGATTTCATTCCTGGGCGTAAAATCTTGACCACGACTTCGGTGCCATCCAGCAGTTTCGCCAGATGCACCTGTGCCACCGAAGCCGATGCAAAGGCTTCCTCTTCGAAATATTGAAAATGATCTTCCAGCGTATCGCCATAGGCCTTTTCCACGACCTGTTTCGCACTCGCCGCACTGAAGGGTGGGACCTGATCCTGCAGCAAGGTCAGTTCGCGGGCGATGTCCTCCGGTAACAGATCCGGGCGTGTAGAAAGAATTTGTCCGAACTTCACAAATACCGGCCCCAGCTCCTGCAAGGCTTCACGCAAACGCTGACCACGAGGTTTGGACAAGTCCCTGAACCAGCGCCAGGGTGAGGCCTTGATCAAACTGCGTATCGGCAGTGGCAGCTGGTCGATACCAATCAGGTCATCAATACCATGACGGACAAACACCCAGAGTATATGCAGCAGATGACGAAGATTTCGGTACTGATTCATGTGGCAAGCACTTTTTGCAATCGTCGTATCCTGGCCGCAAGGCGTTCTGTATCAGCATGCAGGGTGTCGACGGCTTGATTGAATTGCCCAATACGCAATTCGTGCGCAACAAGTTTTCGCTCTTCGGTGAGTGTTTCGCCGGCAGTACTCCAGAGGTTTTTATGCAATTCCTGTCGCCATTGCAACAGACTGCGTAACTGTACACCGGCCCGGTGAGCCAGCACAGTTCCGGTATACTGACCGAGCAAGCCTTCCCAGTCGATATCGAGGGTGGAAAAAAGACGTGACAATCGTCGACCTGTTTCCATATCCCCGGTAATGGTCAGCAACCCCTCGTTGATCAACTCGGGTTCATAGCCTTCTTTCGCCAGACGCAACAGGGTCAAGGGGCCGGCGGTAAATTCCACATCGACCTCCTGATCGGAGGGCCTGCCCTCGATTCCATCAGGGGTTAGCAAAAAACAACAACGGATACCAGTCCCGGAAATGGTCAAGGCAATGGTTTTGTCCTGATTGCTCAATAACTGTTGAAAGCTGGACGGATCTGTAGCCAGCAAACGCCCCGCGGCTTTTGCCAGCATTTGCACCATCAAATCCTGGGGTTTCATAGACATTGGTATTTGACCAACCCGGCTTTATGCATTCCGGTTAGTGCAGTTTGTAACCAATATGCAAGGCGACAATGCCGCCAGACAAATTATGGTAACGAACCCGCTCAAATCCGGCTTCACAACACATTTGCTTGAGTTGTTCCTGGGGAGGATGTTTGCGAATGGATTCAACCAGATATTGATAACTAGCCTGGTCATGGGCGATGTATTTTCCCAGACGTGGCAACACAGAGAAGGAATAGCGATCATAGAGTTGTCGCAACACGGCGGTACCCGGTCGTGAGAATTCCAGAATCAGCAAACGGCCACCGGGCTTCAGGACGCGATACATCGAACACAAGGCATCCTGGATACGCGTTACATTTCGCAGACCAAAGGAAATACTGACACAGTCAAACCGATTGCTGGAAAATGGTAATTTCTCGGCATCGGCAAGACAATAATCGACCATCGAAGAAACACCCTGATCCAGCAGGCGATCGCGACCGACAGCCAGCATACTGGGATTAATATCCGACAATACCACCTTCCCCTTGCCATGCAGTTGCTGCAAAAAACGGCTCGTCATATCACCACTGCCACCGGCCACATCCAGCACCTGTTGACCCGGCCTGACTCCACTCAGAGCGACCGCATAGGCTTTCCAGGCCCGATGCACACCCAGTGACATCAGGTCATTCATCAGGTCGTAACGACTAGCCACAGAACGAAAGACCTGACCGACCAGCCCTGATTTCTCTTGTTCAGAAACGGTACGAAAGCCGAAATGTGTGGTGGTTGCGGTCATTTCCCCAACATTTCCGCATCGTACGCTTGTGGCATTCGCTGACAACCTGCGGTCTCGAGCTGGTCGAGATATTGCTGAAAATAAGACTTGCGATTCTGACCCAGTTCGTAAAAAGTTTGCCAGGAATAAATGCCGGTATCATGGCCATCATCGAATTTCAACACCACAGCATAGGTACCCACCGGTTCGATGGCCGTAATATTGACCCTCTCCTTGTGTTTTTGCAGGGTTTCCTGACCCGGCCCATGACCACGGACTTCAGCCGACGGCGAAAAAACACGCAAATATTCACAAGGCAAAGAAAAGGTTTCACCATTATCAAAACTGATTTCCAGACGCCTGGATTTCTGATGCAATGCAATATTGACAGGTCTTGGGGCAGTGGTCATACGGGTCTTCCTGAGTCAGTACAAGCCGGTAATTATACCCGCTAATCTGTCTTCGGTAATCGGTGATTTCTGCTCTGCATAAGCTTACGCCAGAAATTCAACAACAAGGATTTGTTGGCTAATTTTAAGCCAGTTGGCCCATTGGTCACCTAGCAAGCAAACAGTCAGCGCAGCCTTTGCGCGGAGCCTGTCTGAGAAGG